>NZ_JAMYRK010000033.1:0-65902 GCF_040321335.1 Mesorhizobium sp. M0437 | reverse complement strand
CCTGTGGTTTATACGCCACAGAGCCCATTGGCACCCCGGGCGGCAGCGGCAAGGTCGCAGCTTGCGGCCCGCCCTCCCCAAAACCCCGCCACCGGCCCGGCGGCCGCGAAAACACGCCGCGGCCGCCGCTAGCCAAGCCAAGGAGACGAACCATGCCCCGCATCGTCAAGCATTCCCGCCGCGTCATGGCGGCACTCGCCCTGGTCCTGGTCCCGGCCGGCGCGCTGGCGACCATGGCCACCGCCGACCAATCCGTTGGGCCGGTGCGCTGCGAGATCCGCGCCACGCCGGAAGGGGGAATGGTCTCGCTTGAATCGCTTGCCTATGCCGACAGAAACGTGAGTGGCACCTATTCCTTCCATGTCGAAAGCACCGGTCGCACCGGCGGCACCAGCATCGAACAGGGCGGCGCCTTCAGCGCCGCGCCCGGCAAGCCAGCTACGCTCGGCGCTGTCACGCTCGACGCGAAGGGCGCCATTTACGACGCCAAGCTCGAAGTTGCAGTCGATGGCAAGAGCATCGGCTGCGCCGCGCGGGTCGGCGGCGCGACCTGATCGCACCGGCCAGTCTACGAAAAAGGGCGTCGGCGTTCGGCGCCCTTTTTCTATGTCTGCCGAGCAGGGAAAAATGACTGAACGACAGCTGAACGACGGGTTCCGGGATGGTTCAGCCGCAATTCGGGAAGGTTGGCCATAGGCTTAGGCAGCCGGAAATGAAGACCAAGATGACCCGCAATATGTTCATAACCCTTACTGCCGCTCTCGTTGCCGGCAGCATCGGCCAGGTGGCGCTGTCCGCACCGGCCTCCCAGGCCGGAGAGGCAAGGCTGAGGGAGGTCGTCACCAGCGGTGGCCTCACCGCTTCCGCCGCACCGCGGAGACGCCGTACAAGGGTCCGACGAAGAGGCGAGTGCTCGTTCCTCCACACTCAAAGAACCAGGCATCGTGCACGCAGTGCTGGGTTCGCTCAGCAACGTCGAGGTAGCGATTGCAACGCTCTCATTTTGCACGCCCGCTCAGACCCCACACGCATTGCGCCGATGGTAGCTCAACCTGATAGGATGCCATGTGCGATTGCGATTGAGGATCAGGTAATAGCCGGAAGCGGTCCGATCAATTGTGGTAAGAACGCGCGAGAATGCAGACATCGAATCCGGGGTTCGAAGTCTCGAACTGACCTAACCCAGACGTTCCCGACCGCTGGAATACTGTCTTGAAACCGTGGAAAGAAGCCGGCGCTTTCACTTGGGCTTGGTCCAGGCACTGCTCTCCGGTCACTCCGCCAGCGTTCCCTCGGGATAAGAAGCTGGCGTTGGGTGGTCCCACGGGGGCTCTGTAGCCAAGTTGTACGTCACCTGCGCACTTCACAAGCCACCCCGGCCATAGCGCCAATGCCAAGCATGCACTAACATTCCAGCTTGCCCCTTTGGGGCTGGCCAGTGATCTGTTCAAAGGGAAGTACCCATGACCAATCATTGCTGTGGACCGGGCTATGCTTCTCCAGCCGAGGCGATGACGGCACCTCGCGAAAAGCTGCTCTATACGATTGCCATCTACACCGGCACGGGCATTCAGAAGCCGGACTATCTGTGCACCATTGATGTCGACCCGGAGAGTTCGACTTACAGCCAGGTGATTTCGCGGTTGCAAATGCCGGGTATTGGCGATGAGCTTCATCACTCGGGCTGGAATGCCTGTTCGTCGTGCCACGGCGATGCGAGCATGGAGCGGAAATATCTGATCGTGCCGGGTGTGCGCTCGTCAAATCTGCATATTGTCGATTGCGGTACCGATCCGCGCAGCCCGACACTGTTCAAGGTGATAGACGGCGCTGAAATCAAAGCCAGGACTAACCTGTCGGCGCCACACACGGTGCATTGCCTCGGCTCGGACATCATCGTTTCCATGCTTGGTGACGCCGAGGGCAATGCCCCCGGCGGCTATTTGCAACTCAGCAAGGAGTTCGAGATTGTCGGCCGCTGGGAAAATTCCATGGGCAGGATCAAGTTTGGTTATGATTTCTGGTACCAGCCGCGACACAACGTAATGGTCAGCTCGGAATGGGCCGCGCCCAACACCTTCATGCCTGGCTTTGACCTGGAAGAGGTTGGTCATCTGAAATATGGCCGAGAGATCCATTTCTGGGATTTTGAAAAGAAGGAGCCAAAGCAAACATTCTATCTCGGTGAAGATGGCTTGATCCCACTGGAAGTGCGATTCCATCATAACCCCGACAGCAGTCACGGCTTTGTTGGCGCGGCCCTTTCTGCAAATATCATCCATTGGTGGAAGAACGCGGCGGGTGACTGGCAATGGGAAAAAATTGTCGATGTCGGCAATGAGCCGCATCCCGAATGGCCGATACCAATACCGGGCGTGATCTCGGTCATTCTGCTCAGCATGGACGATAGATACCTCTATCTGTGCAACTGGTTGCATGGCGACATTCGTCAGTACGACATCTCGGACCCTCACAACGCCAAGCTTACCGGACAAGTGTGGATGGGCGGACTTCTCGGCCGTGCGCCTGAGGTCAATGGCGTGAAAGTGACTGGCGGGCCTCAGATGATACAGCTCAGCCTCGACGGCAAGCGCCTTTACGTGACGACCTCACTCTTCTCGACGTGGGATAATCAGTTCTATCCGGAAATCCGCACCAATGGCGGATGCATGCTGATGGTCAATTGCGATACAGAAAACGGCGGCATGGAAATCGATCCGCTATTCGTTGTTGATTTTGGTAAGGAACCAAATGGACCAAGCCGCTGCCACGAAACCCGTTATCCCGGGGGTGATTGCACGAGTGACATCTGGGTATGACCTGCTTCACCATCATTCTCGCCAATCAAGGCGGTGCGGCCTTTGACGTCGATCACCGCAAGCCCCTCTTGCAAAGCTTGCGCGAGCAGGGCGTGGATCTGCCGTATGGGTGCAAGTATGGCGGCTGCATAACCTGTGCGGCCAAAATAATCAGCGGCAAAGTCGATCAAAAAGCGCAGCGGGCGCTGAACAACCGCCAGATCAACAATGGCTATATAATCCTCTGCGTCGCCCGCCCTTTGAGCGACTGCACGCTGGAGGTCGGCGTTGAGAGCCACGACAAGCTCTATCGCAACCCCTTCCTTGACCCGCTGGCCGCTCATGACTTGAAAGCCGATATTGCGACCCCGTTGGAAGCAAAGAAATGACCCATATGAATCATGATGAGCCCTATTCGGAGGCTTATCTGCAAGACATTCTGAAATCGGTCAAAACCATCGCGATGGTTGGGGCCAGCCCCGATAAAACTAAATTTTCCTATGGGGTACTCAGGGTGCTGCACGAAATCGGCTACGACATGATCCCGGTCAACCCCAGTCCCGGTCTGGATGAGATTCGAGGGCTTAAGGTGTACGCGTCACTAGCGGCCATCGACCGGCCTGTGGATATGGTTGAGGTTTTTCGCCGCTCCGAAGATCTGTTGGAAGTTGCACAGGAGGCCATCGCAATTAATGCCAAGGTTCTGTGGGGTCAGATTGGGGTGCGCGATGACGCTGCCGCCCAGTTGGCGGAGGAAGCGGGCTTGAAAGTGGTGATGAACCGCTGTCCCAAGATTGAGTTGTTCCGCCCCTTCTGGAAGCCAAAGCTGCATTTGGGAATATGACTGCAGGGGCGCAGAATTCGGGGGTGTCGCGGCAACCAACCTGTTCCTCTGGAGTCTCAGACGTTGATTCTGCTATCAGATTGAATTTTGCCCGAGGTACGATGCCAGATGATCGCTGAGATCCCGCGCGTCGTCGCCAGCGCCGTCGATCAGAGCAGACTTGCGGCGGCGCAGAAACTGCGTCCCCATCAGGTAGAGGCCCGGATGTTCCGCTACACCGCCGTCGTGACGGACGTGGCCCTTGCGGTCGAGGACCGGCAGTTCCAGCCAGGAGTAGTCCGGCCGGTAGCCGGTGGCCCAGATGATCGTCCTGATAGCGCCTCCGGCAAGATCGAGGCCGAGCGGCGGGTTGTCCTCGACACGGGTCGGCGGCGGGCGATCCGGCGGCCCGACCGTAGCGTCCAGGCCGTTGGCGCGCGCCCATTCGTCGATGAGGTCGAGCAGCCGGGCCATCTTGAGATCGGAAAGCGCGCACATGTTGCGCAACGACCCAGCAAACTGGGCCTTGCCGTCTTCGGTGATGCCGGCAAGACGACCGATGAGCCGGACGCCGAGGTCGTCGAGCGCATTGAGGTCGAGGGTGATGCGGTCGGGCGTGCCGGCAAGCTGTAGCGAAGGAACCCGTCGCGCCCGGCTGATGTCGTCCACCTCGTCGTAACGCTCGTCGAGCACGCCGGCGGCGTCCATCCACCATTCCAGGTCCTTGCCGCGATAGACGCGGGGCGCCCGGATGTGCTCGCCCACCGACAGGGTCACTTGACGCCCCGAACGCTGCAGCTCCTGTGCGATCTGGGTGCCGCTCGACGACGCGCCCACCACCATCACGCCACCGTCGGCGACCTGACCCGGATTGCGGTAGGACTGTGCCGTCAGCATGGCGACCGACGGCGGCACGCGGCTGGCGACGTCGGGCAGGCGCGCGATGTTGCACGCGCCCGACGCCAGCACGACGGTCCGACACCGCCACTCGCCGCGGTCCGTGCGCACAAGATATCCCGCCCCGTCGCTGCGAACCGAGGTAACGGTCGTGTGGGTTCTGACCGGAGCCGAGATCGCCTTGGCATAGTTCCCGAGGAAGTCGATCACCTCAGGCATCGTCCGGTAGCCGTCGGGATCGTCGCCGTTATAGCGAAAGCCCGGCAGCCGGCTCTGCCAGTTCGGGGTGAGCAGCCGCAGTGAATCCCATCGCTCGGTGCGCCAGGTATGGGCGATCTCGCCGCGCTCCAGCAGCACATGGTCGATAGAGCGCTCCGCGAGGCAGCGGCTCATCGCGAGCCCCGCGTGCCCCGCGCCGACGATCGCTGTGGTGACGGAACTAATCGCACCCTCTCATCAGGAGAGTCTACGGTTCGAAGCGCCTTTCAATTCACCACGACCGTGACGTTCGTCGGATTGGTGACAATGTCATAGACCGCCGACCGCTTCTGCGACTGAGCGACGATAGCCTCGATGTCCTCGCGCTTGGCGTCGGCGTCGATGTTGTATTTCACCGTGATGCCGCTGAAGCCGTTGCGCACGTCGCTGTCGATGCCGAGAATTCCGGCGAGATCCATGTCGCCTTCGATGGTCGCCTTCACCGACTTCAACTGGATGTTCCGGTTCTGGGCAACCGCGGCGATGCCGGCGGTCAGGCAACTCGCCAGTCCGACCAGCACGTATTCGACGGGCGTGGCGCCCTTGTCCTGGGAAGCGAAGACCTCCGGATGGTCTGCGTCGAATGTGAAGGTGGTCTTGCGATGCTGATCCTCGCCGAGACCGTAGAAGCTCTCGACCGACGAGTGGCTGTGGGTGCCATCCTTCCATTCGCAGGCCGCGCGCCACTTGAACTGCGCTGCCTCCGGGGCGTTGGTAAGCGCTTCGCGTGCGCCGAGCAGCGCCTCTACGTTAACACCGTTGTTTGCCTGTACTTCGGAAGCCATAATTATTATCCTCCCTACCTTGCACTGGCTCAAAAACCCGACCGATCTCACTGACCTCCCGATCAGATTTCACCATGGCGCGGCATGCTATGGGTCGCGAAGCGTTTCTTCAAGTTGTTTCCGCAGCGGAATGTTCGCCCTCATGTGCCGAGTTGTGCCTTTGCAGGCTCTGGCGCGATCACGACTTTCAGCGCGCTCAATTGCAGTGTCTGCTTCCGGGCGGAGGCAAAGTTCGCCTCTATGGCCGACATTGCGGCGCAAAGCCGCTGGACCCAACACCCGCGCGACCCACGCGAGGTCGTCCATTTTCAGATTTCAGTTCCCTCGGCCAGCGTCAGTGCATCCTCGACGTCGACGCCGAGATACCGGACGGTGTTCTCAATCTTGGTGTGGCCGAGCAGAATTTGAATTGCTCGGAGATTCCCGGTGGCCTTATAGATATGGAGGCCTTGGTACGACGAAGCGAGTGGGTGCCATAATCCTCACGGCGAAGGCCAACCGCCGAAACCCATTCATCGACCAGGCGCGCATACTGCCTGGTGCTCAAATGGCCAGCATGATCGACCCGACTGGGAAAGGCAAAATCGTCGACCGCTCCACCTCTACGTTCGAGCCATGCAAGTAGGCTTGCTCGGGCGTCTGCCATCAGTTCGAATTGAACTGGCCTCCCAGTCTTTTGCTGCACAACCATGGCCCGAGTCCGAATCTCAGTGCCACTCACTAGCGCGCCAATCTTGAGCTTCACCAAGTCGCAACCACGCAACTTGCTATCGATCGCAAGGTCGAACAGCGCTCGGTCCCGTGATCGACCTTCGCGGTCGAGAAAGAACCGATTTCCCAGATTTGACGAACCTTCAGAGGTCGTTTGACGCCTAC
Organism: Mesorhizobium sp. M0437; assembly: GCF_040321335.1. Classification (NCBI taxonomy): domain Bacteria; kingdom Pseudomonadati; phylum Pseudomonadota; class Alphaproteobacteria; order Hyphomicrobiales; family Phyllobacteriaceae; genus Mesorhizobium; species Mesorhizobium sp. M0437. Next base: position 59,465 of record NZ_JAMYRK010000033.1, on the reverse strand, counting down.
TCTCTTGCCTGCATTCCAAGCGGGACGGCCTTGTCGGCGAGGTCATACTGCGAATGTCCCATATCGTTTCTCCTCAGACCACTATTGGCCAGAGCACAAACGTTCGGGAGGGGCCGTTTGCTGACGGACAGGTCTGCGCTCGAATGACCGGGAAGCTGCCCTTCAGAAGCCGACCCATAGCGGCCGTCCCCCCGCGATTTGCAAGAGCTGTTGCAAGTTGGACATCAGTTGAGCCGTAGCTGAGTCGTTGCGAAACGCGTACGGAAGCATAATCTTGGGCGGTGTGTGATGTGAGCCGGCGATGCTGCGCGAGGTTCCCCAATGACTTACGAGGCCGCCAAAAAACCGTTGTTCCGAAAACTCGACAACTATCTACTTCGTGTAAGCGATCTTGAGGAAGCCATATCCTTTTATCCGGATCGGCTCGGCCATGCCCTCATCTGGCGGGACGCAGAAGCCGCCGGATTCGCGTTGCCTGAAACTGATGCAGAACTAGTAGTTCATCTTCGTATTGGTCCAGAGACCGATATTCTGGTTGATGACGTGGACGCGGCATTTCGAGAACTTTTGGCAGCGGCGGAAAAGGCAGTGGAACCGCCCTTCGACATCGCGATCGGTCGATGCGCCCGTGTTTGTGACCCATTCGACAACGTACTTGTAATATTGGATCAATCGAAGGGAACGTTCACCACGGACGAGGAGCAGAATGTTATCGGCGTAGAGCCCGCGCGTTATCCAACCTGACCGTCGACATTCACCTGAGCTCGGCCATCAGTCGGAGGAGCGGATTGCGCTGGAAGCGGCCATCCAGCGCTGCCAAAGCCGGCAAAGGCCAGAACGGCGCGGTTGCAAATGTACTCTTCAAAATTCCGGTTCATATCTCCAAATACGGCCGATTCCCTCGCTAGCATCAGCCGCGTAGCTTTCGGAGAATGGAAATATGATGCTCGTGGCCGTCCCCCGACACTGGCGCTAAAACGGGAACGGATCTCGGCATATGGAGCCCGCAGGCCTGAGGCCAAGCGTGCCTGGAACAGAATAGAGCCTGCCCGGACCAAACCTTGGTTTGGTCGAACGCAAGCCTGGAGCGAAAATGCGGGCAAGGGACTGCTGCTCATCCTGCATCAGGATGACGGCGAAGATCCCCAGGTTTCCTTCGTGGCAGAGTTTAACGCAGGAGGCGTAGTCAAGTGTCGATTCATCCGCGCAGGCAGGGCCACTATTCCCACCCTGCAAATATGGACACAGCCCAAGATCCGTCTCTTGATGCCAGCGATAAAGTTGCCGCGCCCCGGGCGTAAAGCGGATCGTTCCCTGTCGCTGCGCCTGTTGGGAGAGCAGAGCCAGGTTCGCTTCGCATTGAGCTAGCTCGCCAAGCGCCCTTGTGGCAGCTGCTGGCCACGAAGCGCCTGCCGCAAACCCCATCGCCGGACGCCGACCGGAACTGTCGCTGGAGATTGCCGCAACTATTGGAACAGCCAAATCCAGCGTAAGTCGCAGAAGCCGCAATTCGCGACCTCGGTGCCGAAGCCAATCCTCGTAAGAAGATACGGTGTCGCTTGCCATCGACTTCGGATCGATTCGAGGCAGAACAAGTCGATTGTACCACCAGATAGAGGTCGCATCTCGCTCTATCAGCTCGAGAAGAGCGCTCATCGCAGCGTCCTTGGGGTTGATGCCCAGCGCAAGTCCGTTCGAGTCGGCAGCCGGCAGAGATGATTCCTCGCCACCGGGATCATATCCGAGGAAACACAGCCCCGCGGGCACCCAGGCTTGCTCCGTGCCGAGCTTGTCGTCACTCAGGATCCAGTCTTCAGGCGTGGATCGATCCCAGCGGGCCGGAACCATGTTGCGGAGCTGTCGGTCGCCGGCCTCTCGCCGGTCGTATTGCTCTTCGCTGAAAAGAAGGATGCCGGGCGGCTCGACGACCCGCCCATCGATCGCATCGGCACACGACCGGAGAATTCGCCTCTCTGGAATGATCTGGGCGAAGTAGGTCTCGTCCGCCTCATAAAGGCAGCCTTGCAGCGCCTGCTCGACTGTCCTGCCCCAACCAGACACGAAGTAAGCGCTCTCATCGCCATCCCTGGCGGCGCGAACGCGGCCGGCCGCCACGGTGAGAGGACAGCCGAGCAATGGGTCCGAGATCACCACCGGGCCATAAAGAAGACTCGACCCCACGCAGACCTCGAATGTGCGGATCTTTCGCATTGCGAGCGCTTCTGAACGGACTTCGCTCTGTCGCATGTCCGAAGCTCTCGTGTGGCAGTTTACACGCTGCCATGCGCGATAGCATCATGCAAATGTGCTAAAGTACGTTCGGACGTCCGACCCGAGGTATGGATTGACCCCAAAGCATGGATTGACCGCAAACAACGGCACCCTGAAGCGGCGCCTGACTGCGATCGTGGCCGCTGACGTGGTCGGCTATTCGCAACAAATGGCGGAAGACGAGGAAGGCACGTTTACCCGCGTCCGAGCGCTGATGCACGACGAGGTCCCAGGCTACGTTCACCGGCATGACGGCCGCGTTGTAAAGAACACCGGCGACGGTGTCGTCGCGGAGTTTCCGAGCGCCGTCGAAGCGGTCCGGTGTGGCGTGGCTATTCAGGCCTATCTCGCAAGCCCCGAGCGATCGTCGCCCGGCCTGTTGCTTCGAATGGGCATAAATTTCGGCGATATTATTGTCGACGGCGACGGAGACGTGTTCGGCGACGGTGTGAACGTGGCTGCACGCCTTGAACAGATCGCAGCCCCCGGAGGCATTTGCCTTTCGGCAAAAGTGCATGAGGAGGTCCGCGCAGGGCTGCAATTGCCCTTCGAATATTGCGGTGAGTTTCAGCTCAAGAACATTCCCCGACCCGTGGCAGTCTACTCGCTTATTCACAGACCCGACGGCCCGGCTCCGAGGATCGGCGCCGAGACTTCGGGCTCGAACACGCCATCGATCCTGGTCCGCCCATTTGTCAGCACCGGCGGCGTGGAACCCTATTTCAGCGAAGGGTTCACAGAAGACATCATCACCGAGTTGACGCGGTTCACGCAGCTCTCCGTCGCGTCATATCATACCTCGTTGCGGCTCAGGGATGTGGAACTGCCGAAGCTGGTCTCGGATATCGGGCTCGATTTTGAGCTTTCGGGGCGAATCCGCAGGATGGGGAAGCGTATCCGCCTGTCGTGCGAACTGGTTGACGCCACGTCCGGCGGTGACGTTTGGGCCGAGCATTATGACAGCGACGATCAGGACATATTCGATGTGCAGGATGAACTGGTCCGCAAGATCGTGGGCACGGTTATCGGGCGCCTCAAGGCAGCGGGTGCTGAGAAGGCGCGACGCAAGCCGCCGGCCAACCTGGCGGCCTATGAGTGCGTGTTGCGCGGCAATGCCCTGCCGCTGGGCGACCTCGCCTCCGAAGCGGAAGCCAGGCAATGGTATCAGCGCGCCATCGACCTCGATCCGACCTATGGGCGCGCCTACGCCAAGCTGGCTCACTGCAAGCAGCTGGAATGGTTTCGCGACATGGCACCTTCCGATGTCCTGCTCGACGAGGCGCATGCAATTGCCAAGAAGGCGGTGGCGCTCTCCGCCAACGATCCGGTTTGCCTCAACATTCTCGGCTGGGTGCTGCTGCACTTGCGAGACTTCGACGTCGCCGCGCAACTCTACGCACGGGCCCTCTACCTCAATCCGAACGATCCCGAGCAGGTTTCTTATCTCGGCACCCTCTACACATTTGGCGGCGAGCCGGATCGCGCCATGCAATGGTTCGAGCGGGCGCAGGTGCTCGATCCACTCTACGAACCATCCTGGTATTGGCCGTTTCGCGGCATCGTCCACTTCATTGCGGGCCGGCCAGAGCAGGCATTGGTCGCTTTGAGCCGTTCGTCGACAATGCCGGCATGGGTTACCGCCTACATGGCCGCTTCGAGCTCGGCGCTTGGCCGAGACAGCGACGCAAAGTTGTATGCGGCTCGCGTGTTGGCGGGTACGCCCAGCTTTTCTTGCCGTCGATTTGTGGCCAAGGAGCCCTATCGGCTGGAGGAGGATCGGGCCACGCTGTTCAAGGGGCTGCTCGCCGCAGGGCTACCGGACTGAAATTGAAGTTTGCTATCGGCAGCGGTGACAACCTGCACTGCACCACCTACCCTGTGGACAGAGCCATAATGTCACCAAGCCCAAAATTAGGGTCACACGATGGAGCGGTTCGGATAATCGCGGGGCTCACCGAAACCGCAATAGGATCAGCAACTTGGGCTCGCTCGGTGCATAGTAGATGTAGCGGAACGATGTCCCAAGGTCCTGCAATTTGTACAGAGCATAGCTACTCGCCGCAAGACGGCCGCAACGATCCCTCAATCGCAGGATATCCGGCGAGATCTGCCGATCATGGAAGGAATAGTTCAACCGTGCCCGATTAACGGCAATCAACCTGCATCCCGAAACAAACCAATTGACGCCGGCAGTTCAGCAGCGCTCGGAAATACCTTAGCAACAGTCCGGTCGGGAAGGCGAAGATGCTCAATTAACACGGCCTTGATTATTGCTCGCAGATCGGTCGTAGCGGCAAGATCGGTTCCGCCGCGAAGTTGGCTGGGTGCCAGCCCAGGCCACTGATTGCCGACTCGGCCGCCGGCAACGGCACCGCCCATCAGGAACGTGACGCTGGCCGTCCCGTGATCGGTTCCGCCGTCTGCGTTGAATGGCACTGCACGGCCGAACTCAGTCACGACCAAGACAACTGTTCTGTTCCAGGCCGTTCCAGACGCTTCGGCGAACGAAACGAGCCCGTCTGCCAGGGCCTTCAATGCTCGCGCCAGACGCACGCCCTGGCTGATGTGCGTGTCGAACCCAGGCAATTCGAGCGTTGCGATCCGAGGACCGCCCTCCGTTGCCAGCGCCTGTGCCGCACGGGTCGCCGCGCAAGTGAACCTGGCCGCTTGGCATAAGCTTCGCTGCGCGAGCGGATCTTCCACACATTTCGATCCGCCCACCTGTGCTTGCTCAGGGGAAAGCAGGGCCAAGTCCAGCAGCGGATTGCCCCACGCCAAATCCGATATGAGATCGATGGATCGGTCGGCCGGACCGATCCGCCATGGTTCAGTCCCTAAGGCGAGCGAGGCCAGTCTGGGCCATCCGGTGAGGCCGTCAAAGTCGCTCCCGAACAAAGCAAATTCCGAGACTGCATGAGATCTTTCCACTCCCGCAATGGCCGTCCCTGGGACGATCAGCAACTCCCCGGCATTAAAGTAGGACAGAAGCGGCGCCAGTGCTGGATGAAGCGCAAAAAATCCGTCCAGCTTGAGTGTTTCGGTCGCCCCCTCCTCATTCACAAGCGCCTGAGCTTCGCGCAGGGTTAGCAATTCAGGATCCCCAAACGGAGGGATCGCCGCAACGCAATCGAGTCCCCCCCGGAGAAATACCAACAGGAGTTTCGGCTCGCATGCCGCCGGTTCAGCCCTTGCCGCGATTGGACGCAGCATGGAGGATAGTAGAATCCCTTGCAGGGCTGCCCTTCGGGTCAGTTGCATTTTGGGTGCTTTGGTGTGGTAGCGTCCGACTTGCCCGCAGTCACGTACGCAACTGTGTCCGCGTCAGGATAGGTACTATCCGTAAGGTCGCCTGGCGACACTGACCCGCGAACCAGCAAACCAGCCAGAATTGGTGCAGCGAATGAAGTTCCCCAACACACATTCTGTTGCGGATTATTTGAATCATCCGACAGCCACAAGGACCGCGCCTCGACGCCAGGTTCTGCAAACGAAGCGCCGAATGCACTGCCTTGCCACAGCTTGTCGGACCACTTCATAGTCATTGGATCATATTTACTGTCAGCCGCAGAAACACTATATATCGCCCCAGGACTGACCGGCGAAGTATACGGTGCAGAATTTGCCGGCGTGAACCCTTCGGCCCACGACCATCCGCCATTGCCATTTGCTCGCTCCGCATTTCCTGCCGCCACAACAATTTGTAGTTTCCGATCCGCCATCAAATGAAATAGCATATCTAACAAAGTTATATCATTGCTGTATCCGCCAGCTCTTGCACTCTCAAGAGAGTTAGCTCCCCAGCTTATGTTTACAACGTCACCAGCTTTGGCGTGATCCAAGACGTATCTTATTGCTTTAACAGGTTGGTCCCAGACGTTTACACTTACATCATCACCAAATATTTTAATGATATTCAGAGATACCTTAGGGCTAACCCCTGCCAGCCCTGTGTAGTGCGACGATCCATCTTTAAAAGTCCTTCCTCCAATGATACCTGCGACCATGGTTCCGTGTCCCAGCTCATCATCCACGGCCCCCATCACGCAACTGCCTTGCGTACAGTCGACCTTTGTCGCCACATTCAGAAGATTTGAACTGACCGCAACCGGGTCAACTCCGCTGTCTAGCACCCACACCTCGGGGCCGTATGTGCTTTCCACCGGTGACCCGACCACACGGCAGACGTTTGCGGGAACGTCCTGGATAGTGGTGGTGGTATCCTTTTTGATTATCCTCGGATTATTTTTGCATCTAGCTGCGTCAAAGAGGGTAACAGAAAATGGATCTGCAAGTTCAAATCCTTTAGATTCAAGCTCTTTAACTCTTGTTTCCGTAATTTTTAACGTTAAAAAGCTTTTGCCTATTTCGGGAAAATCTACCGAAATCACTTCCTTTTTGTCAGTTTTCTGAATTTCTGCTTTAAAATCCGCCGAGTTGTTCGAGTTCATAGGCATGTCGCCGTAAGGCGCAACAAATGTCGCGGCGATCTCATTTGCAGGCATCTCGTCTGCCAATGACGATCTCTGAGTGGCAGCCAATGACAAGACGCTCACGATAAGAACAGCGCGGAACTGTAGAACGACCACAGCAAGCCTCCTACGTCTACGGAAACAGCATGCCCCCAAAGGCAGTGCGCTGTCTATAAGAACATGAATTGGGCGTCGTTCCACATCGAGAGCTATCTTGCGGTAGCTGCGAAACGCGCATACGCTCACAGATGGTCCTGTGTTGAGAAGCATGCGATGCCCAGAGCGAATCTCAGGAAGGGTCGACAAGCGCGGGAAATCGGCGCGGCCATTGTCGAGACGTGGCTCAAACTCCTGCCTACGCCGGCCACCATCTTGTCGGTCGATAGTACGGTTGGAAACCCTCTGAAGATTACAATAAATCGCCAAATGTTCACAGCTGCCGGCCAAAGTATCAACCTTCGCGACAGCGGTGGTAGTACTAAGACTAACCTCAAGGTCGGAACCCCAAGCGCGGTGGCGGACTATAAGCAGCAACTGCCGATATTCCTTGCCGACGGAGCCACTCCTTTTCCAACGGCGGGCGATTTCACGAACGGGTTGGCCTTTTCTAATGTCGGCAGCCCCAGTTCTCATTTGAAAGCCGAACTTACGGCCGTTTTGAACCAAATCGTCGATGGGGTGACGGTGGAACCTGAATTCGACGAGGCGGGAAAAATCTACGTCGTGGTACCGCAGATACCGGAAGACATCCTTATCAGGGCCGACCTGCTCGACTACTTGGAAAAATACCATAGATTTGGACAGGGGCGACATTATCATGACGAGCTTGGCGCGGCGGTGCTGTTTGGCTGCAGGTAGCCGGACTTAGCCCGGCAAGGCGCATCCCTTGGAGCGCCTTATTGCGGTCCGGCTCCAGCTGGTAGGGCTCCTTGGTCGCGAAGCGTAGTACAGAAAATCTAGGGGCGCTTTGCAACGTGTTGAGGGGCTGCGCCATCCTAGCCGCGGGCGGTAGCGCTTTTTGGCTTGGCCATCGGAATTCGAACAATTATGCACTGCCCGTATGCTTCGCCATCTCAGAAGAATTTATCGCCGCTTCATCAACAGCCCCGGGGCTGTTGGCTCTGCAACGTTCATAGTGCTGATGATCTGCTTGCTTCCATTTCGGGGAAACAACCTGCAGCGACGGCGCGCATTCCAGCTCAATCGGCAGGCGCGGTGCTTGCTCGCACCACGGCGGCGTAGGCATGCGCGGCGAAACAATACCGCTTGTGCTTAGCTTGGCCGGCGGACTGTTCGTCGGCATCCGGCGGGCGGCCCATGAACGAACTTTTGAGGCGCTCGACAACTTGGACCAAGTTATCGACGCAGTCGACAGTGCCTTGAAACATGGCTTCTCCCAGCGATCGGCCACCGGGGGTCTTTGGCCAATGACAAGATCACGACCGCCAACAGTCGCCGATCGGCCGAGTATGTCCGCGATCAGTTGGAGCGGGCAGACAAGCGGCGCCGAGAACAACAGCGGTCGTAGCTTGGCACCGGACGGTAGACGCATTGGCAGACATTGTTGACATTTTCGGTCTTCCGCTTCCGGCCAACATCAGACGTACCATAGCCTTGGTGCTCAGCGTCGGCTCATGGCGCGACCACGACCTCCAGCGCGGTCAACCGCAATGTCTGCTTCCTGGCCGAGATAAAGTTCGCCTCTATGGCCGACATGAGGCGCGAAGCACACCTAGACTAGCGTCGGTCGGTGCCCAACACGATCCGCGACGCAGCGCGTTCCCCATACCCGCCGATTGCGTACCTCGGCCCTGCACCTATTCTGCACCTAGACGACTATGGCAGCCATTCGCTCTCGCAAAGGCCTTACGCCAAATGGTTGATTTTACTGTGCAAACGGTTCGCCGCGACACTCCGTCGCATGGTAGACAAACCCCTTTTTTGAGAGTCGCGCGTACCACAGGCAAGGCCGCGCTACCGCGTTACGCTCGAGACGCTGCAGAGCATGTTCCTTCGAGCATGAAGGTCAGACCGCTGAACATGCGCTTGATAGTGACCGGCCGGTCGAGACCGGCGCGGCATCGATCTGGCGCCCGTGCAATTCGAGTTGATCCTGTGGGCTGCCCAGCATGAAGAGACCGCCGCCCCGCCGGAGGCGGTCATCGCGATGGAGCGTGACCGAGTCGGCTATATCGCGACCATCCGCCAAGCTTGGGCGGAATCGGCCGCGTGAGGGGATGGGTCCCGAACACGTCGACGAGCGTGAAGTGGTGGCTTATGCCCCGCCATCCCGGCCATGTGCGCGAAATCCTGCCCTTTCGCAGAGGCGGTCGTAATAGAGCGCGATATGGTCGAGCTGTGGTTTCTCGCCTGGCAGCGACCGCCAGCGATGAACGGAGAGCCCGATCGGGATATCGGCGAGCGTGAAATCGGGACCGCAGATAAAGCCGCCCGATTTGGCGAGTTCGCCATCGACGATTGCGACCATGCGCGAGAATGCAGCAATCGACCGTTCGATCTCGGCGGGATCCTGATGCTCTGGATTCTTTTGCACCAGCCCTGGAAGGCGACTCGCCAACTATTGTTGAAATCCGACACCTGCCAATCCATCCACATCTCAACACGAGCGCGCGCGGCCGGGTCGCCGGGCAGCAAGTCGTACCGATCTCGGCTCGCTGCGAGATAGCGGATAATCGCGTTGGACTCCCAGACGATTGTCCCCGCGTCGTCGATCACCGGCACCATCGCGACAGGATTGAGCGCCCGAAACAACGGTTCGCTTATCGGCCGGTGAGATCCACCCCAATCCTCAGGTTCGAATGCGAGGTCGAGCTCGACGCATGCCCAGAGCACCTTGCGGACATTGATCGAGCCCGCATAGCCATAGATTCTCAGCATCGGATGTCCGCCCGACCTTCGAGATAGAAGGCACAGGAACCCTCGAGCTCCACGCGGTCGCCGACGACGCGGCATAGCAGCTCGCCACCGCGAGCCGAGGCCTGGAAGGCGCGCAAGCTCGTCTTGCCGAGCCGGGCCGCCCAGTAGGGCGCAAGTGCGCAGTGCGCGCCGCCAGTGACCGGGTCCTCGGGAATACCCTTGGCGGGTGCGAAATAGCGCCTGACACAGTCATAGCCGTCGTCGCCCGGCGCGGTAAGGATCAGGCCGCCCCGGTCGAGCCGTGCAATCGCGGCGAGATCGGGCGCCAGTTGCCGAACGTGATCCGCAGTCTCCAGCAGCGCCAGATAGTTGAACTGATCTACGAGCACCTCGACCGGAAACCGCCCAAGTGCGGCGGCCATCGTGTCAGGGATCGTCGTCTGTGTCATCGGCCGGGCTGGAAAGTTCATCACATAACCCGTTTCCGCGCGGGAGACGGTGAGCGGGCCGCTTGCCGAATGGAAAGTCACCGAGCGGCGCTCGGGCGCGAGTCGCTCCATGACAACCGCAGCGCTCGCGAGCGTGGCATGCCCGCACAGCGGCACCTCCACCGTCGGCGTGAACCAGCGCAAGTGAAAGTCCGGGCCGTCCGGTACGAGAAAGGCCGTCTCGGCGAGGTTATTCTCACCGGCGATCGCCTGCAGATGCTCATCAGCGGCGAAGGCGTCGAGGACCATGACGGCGGCCGGATTACCGGCGAAGCGGCGGCTGGCAAAGGCATCGACTTGGTATAGCGGGACGAACATATCTGCTCCACACATTGAGATCATAACAATCGTCCGATTGACTAGATTGACTAGAGAGTCAATTCTATTAATGTCTCTATGACAATAAGAGGCATAATCATGATGACCCGCTGGAGCCCGGTACTCGATCGCTCGGACGCAGCGCCGCTCTATCGTCAGCTCGTCGATGCGATGGCGGCGGATATCGCGAACGGTCGCCTCCCTGCCGACACGAGGCTTCCGCCGCATCGCGAGCTCGCCCATGCGCTCTCGATCAGTGTCGGCGCCGTCAGCCGCGCCTATGGCGAAGCGACCGAGCGCGGGCTTATTGCTGGTCATGTTGGACGCGGCACCTTCGTCATCGACCGGTCGCCGGCAACCACCGACACGGGACCTATCGACCTCACCATCAATCTTGCGCCGATCAATGCGGACGACGCCGTGCTCGAGGCTCTGAGCGCGCTGCGCCGGCGGCCAGCGTTGGTCGACCGGTTGGGCTATCAGTCGACTTGCGGGCTTAATCGCGACAGGCAGGCGGCCGCCGCCTGGCTCTCCCGGACAGCCAATCTTCAGCGCATAGGATGGCAAACGGTGATCTGCTGCTCGGGCGCGCAGAATGCGATGGCCATCGCGCTAACGGCGCTCTGCGCACCAGGCGATCCGGTCTTGTGCGAAGCCGCGACCTTCCCCGGGGCGAAGGCGCTGGCTAGCCAATTGGGCCATCCGCTCCGCGGCGTGGAGATGGATGCCGAAGGCGCAACCCCGCAGGCGCTGGACAGGGCCGCCGCAGAAACCGGCGCGCGCCTGTTCTACACGTTGCCGACGCTGCAGAACCCGACTGCACGGATGATGGGACTGGAACGGCGCGCCGAAATCGTCCGGGTGGCGCGCGCACGCGGGCTCTGGCTCATCGAGGATGATGTCTATGCGCCCTATGCGCGCCATCTCGACGTGCCGCCGCTCGCGGCGCTCGCGCCCGAGCGCACGATCTATGTCAGTTCCTTGTCGAAGATCGTCGCACCGGGGCTTCGTGCCGGATTCCTTGTCGCGCCAACAGGCGAGGTGTTCGACCGCTGCGCGCGGGCTATGCGGGCGTTGATGCATTCGCCGGCGGGGATCAACAGTGCGGTAACGACGCAGTTGATCGAGAGCGGCCGCGCTGACGAGATTGCAAGCGCAGCCATGGCCGAAACGCGTCTGCGGACGTCGCGCGCGCTCGCGGTGCTTGGCGATGTGATCGACAAACCGCGATCGGACGCCAGCCTGCATGTGTGGCTGCCGATGCCGGAGATCAATGCTGAGCGTGCAGCCGCTCGCGCGTCTTACGCTGGCATCCGGCTCACTTCACCAGCGGCATTCGCCGTTGCGAACGGCGCCGTGGAGAGCGGCCTGCGTCTATGTGTCGGCAGTGTGGCTAGTGGCCTGGTGCTCGAGCGCGCGCTGATCGTGCTCAGGGGCATTTTGATGGATGAGCACGCGGATCACGAGCACGGCGTAATCTGAGCTCGCCGCGTCGCCAATGAGCGGCGCCGAGCAACCTATGGAGGACCTTAAGGGAGAACTTGCGGAGCTGGATATGTTGCTCGGCCTCTTCGAGCCCCAGCAGCAATTGATCCTCGGGAAGCGTCTCAGCTCTTCGACCGAAGCGGTGACGTTGCAATTCCTTGATGATCCGGAACAGGTGGGCATTCTCGGGGGTCAGCCTGCCTGGGCTGGAACGCGGGTCCGGCGCGCCTCGTGGACCCGCCAGTCCAGCCCTTCCAATAGCGTCGACAGTTGCGCGGCCGTCAGCCGCATCGTGCCGTCATGCACTTTTGGCCAGCGGAACTCCCCATCCTCCAGACGCTTGGCATAGAGGCAGACCCCGGTGACATCCCAGAAGATCAGCTTGATCCGGTCAGTCCGCTTTGCCCAGAAGACGTAGACGGCCCCGCTGAACGGATGGGCCCCCATCGTCTCTCCACCAGCGCAGCCAGCCCCTCCGCGCCCTTGCGGAAGTCGACCGGCTTCGTCGCTGCCATGCCAAGATTTACTCCCAAGAAGATCAGGATTGCACTCGATCAGTTGGTTTGTGCACAAACATTCCACTCGCCTCTTTTCGATCACACACGATCAAAGGATTACTCGATCGGCGGCGAGTCTCAACACCGGCTTGGGGCCAAGTTTAAGACAGGGCGACGGCATTTGGCCCGTTTCGAATGTCGAGCGGACCCGCAAAGTCGCCGGATCCAGTCGACCCTCCGACCCTCGACGTCCAGGCCGAACAGTCTTGCAAATCTATCGGCCGCAGTGCATTCCGGCCATCTGTCGACCGGAGTGGAACTGCTGACACAACTGCCTCGCATGGCCGTCGGAGTGCTAACCGCCTTCGCCCTCGACCAGATCTCGAAAATCGCCGTCGTGTACTGGCTTAATCTGGCGACGGTTCACGTCCTTCCCGTCGTTCCGCCCTATCTTGTGTTTGTGATGGCGTGGAATGAGGGCATCAATTTTGGGATATTGAGCCATTACGGCAACCGGTGGGCATTGATCGCCTTCAGCCTTGCCTTCTCACTGGCATCGGCAGCGTGGGCACGAAGGACACGCGGCTGGATCATGCCCCTGGCGATCGGTTTCGCAGCCGGCGGAGCGCTTGGAAACGCCTTTGATCGAGCCGCCTACGGGGCAGTGGCGGACTTCCTCAACATGAGCTGTTGCGGGATCGGGAACCCGTACTCGTTCAACGTCGCCGACATTTTCGTCTTTGTCGGCGCTGGCCTGCTACTCGTCTTCAGTCAGCGGACCGGCTGATTGCTTCACGGATCCACATCGGGCTCGGGTCCACATCTTCAGCTTTGCTCAACCCGCCGCGGGTGCGGCACAACACGAACCGCCGAGCTCTAGGACGTACGGACTCTTGGGTTCCCAAGGCTGAGCAAATCAAATTCAAGACTGGGTTTTGGAGGCAGCCATGGGTGTTCTCGAAGTCTGATTCTTCGTGACGATCAGTGGGAGCGCATGTCGTGATCAAACTGCTGGCAGCATTTTCAAAAGCGAATCGCGACGATTAAGAAGCTAGCTTGGCTAAATACCGAATCGATCAACGATAAAGTCGATGAAGCTTCGCAGCTTCGGCGACATGTGGTGGTCCCGAAGATAGACGATCTGCATTGGCCGGCTCGGGAGTTCATAGTTCGGCAACAACCGGATCAGGCGGCCGGCGGTGACATCCTCGGCTAGCAGAACTTCCGGCTGCATGACGACGCCGAGGCCGTTCAGGGCTGCGACCCGTATCGCCTGACCATTGTTCACCTGGATCATGCCGGAAACGCGAACACGTGAGGTTCCCTCCTCGCCGATCATGCGCCAGGCCGATTCGGCGGAATAACGGAACGCGACACAACGATGGTCCGCAAGGTCCGCGGGGCGGTGCGGCTCACCGTGTTTCGCGATGTAATCCGGCGAGGCGCAGATCATCATCCGATATGGCATCAGAGGCCGGGCAATCAAATCGGAGTCCGGGAGGGAGCCGATGCGAATCGCTGCCTCGATACCTTCCTCGATCAGATCGACAGTGCGATCGCACAAGGCGATGTCGAGTTCAACTTCAGGATAGCGCGCGGCGTAGTCCCCTAGCACGGGCATCAGGCCCTCCGTGCCAAACGAGACCGGAGCAGTCACACGCAACCGTCCGCGCGGGACGATATGGTTGGCGAGTGCGTGGGCGTCCACTTCGGCGACCAGCCGGAGGATTTCCAGACAGCGTTCATAATAGACCCGACCAAAATCGGTGAGGCTCTGGCGGCGGGTCGTCCGGTTGACGAGTCTCGTGCCCAATCGTTTTTCGAGTGCGTGCAGATGGTTGCCAACCATGGTCGGCGACATGCCGGATGCGGAGGCCGCCGCAGTCAGGTTCCCCTTTTCGACGATCTGCACGAAGACGGACATGCTGCCGTATAGATCCATTAAACAGTCCTGCTTCGTAGTGTTCTCATAATTGGCGATATTATAATGGCTTCATGAGTAATCTATTTGTCCATTCAACGGAATGCCTGCAGCAAGGCCTTCCTGGAGCTGATGACGCGCAGCGCTCTTGAACGGAGACATCGACACATGAGAACGACAGGAGGAACCGAGACGGCAGGCATGAAGCGGCTCGTATCGAAGATCGCGATCGTAACGGGCGACGGAACTGGCATGGGCAAAGCGGTGGCGCTGCGGTTTGGCCGGGAGGGCGCCAATGTCGTCGTTTCGGGGCGCCGGATAGCAGAACTCAATGCCGTCGTTGACGAGGTCGTCTCGCAGGGCGGAAAGGCGCCGGCGACACCGGCCGATGACTCCTTTCCCGAGCAGGCCGAGGCGCTTGTCGATCAGGCGCTCGAACCCTTCGGCAGCCTAGATGTCATCTGGAACAATGCCGGCGTGCTGGGCGCCTTCATGCCGGCGCACAAATTGCCGTTCGATGAATTCGACAGGCTGATGTCGATCAACCTTCGCGGCGTGTTCGCCTGCCTAAAATACGAGATCGCGGCGAGGCTGGATCGCGGCGTTCATGGGGCCATAGTCAAGACGTCGTCGTGGAGCGCCCACGGCGCGATGCCCCGGCATTGCAGCCTGTGCCACGAGCAAAGGCGCGCTCGACGCGATGGCACGAACGGTGGCCGTAGAGGTCGGAGACCGGAAGTATCCGCATCAACGATGTCAGCCCGGCATCATCGCGACGCAATGGGCCGGGCGGCGCTCGGCGACGACAACGCGATGCGGCCGTTCGCGCTGCACACACCTGTACGACGTGTCGGTGAATCCGAGGATGTCGCCGATGTCGTCCTCTGGCTGTTGTCCAACGATGCGCGCTTCGTGACAGGACAAAGCATTCTGGTGGAGGGCGGCTACACGCTTGGAGGCCAGCGTCCTTGGCCGAACAAGGCGATCACTCAGCACGCCTAATTGTTTGTCCCTCTCATCAGGCGCCACATTGGCGGGTTGCCTGTCAATCAAGAAACAAGACGAAGCCTGTTCTGCGAACACACCTGACGTCGGCATGGAGCCGCACGGCACGCACCCAAGAGAGAGACTCATGAAAGCCATTCAACTCACTGAACCTTCGCTTGATGCATTTCGCCCGGTTGTTCTGCCTGATCCCGTGCCAGGTCCGGGTGAGGTACTGGTTCGGCTGCGCGCCGCCACGCTGAACTACCTGGATATCGCCATCGCCATCGGCAACTTTCCGGTTCCCCGTTTTCCACTGATCCCGGTGGCCGATGGCGCTGGCGAGGTGGCGGTGGTCGGCACAAATGTCTCCGCCTTCAAGCCCGGGGATCGCGTCATTCCGCATTTCATGCCGCGCTGGCAGGGTGGTCCGATCTCGCCCGCCAATGTCGCCGGCATGCGCGGCATTTCTCTCCCCGGCTCGCTGGCCGAATATGTGGTAATGCCCGAGACCGGCATTGTGGCCTTACCGTCTCATCTGGATTTCGCTCAAGGCGCGGCCCTGCCGATTGCCGGCACGACGGCCTGGAACGCGGTCCGCTCGGCGGAGCTTCGACCAGGTTCGACTGTGGTCATCCTTGGCACGGGCGGCGTCAGCATCTTTGCGCTGCAATTCGCCAAGGCGTCGGGCGCGACAGCGATAGTTACCTCATCGTCCGACGAAAAGCTGGAGCGGGCGAAGCAGCTTGGCGCTGACCTTCTCGTCAACTACCGTTCGACACCGGAATGGGATGACCAAGTGCTGCGACTCACCGATGGACGCGGCGCGGATCTCGTTGTGGATACGGTAGGCGAAGCGACATTCGCCCGGTCCCTGAAAGCGGCAGCCTTCGGCGGCACAGTATTCACCGTCGGTTTTCTTACGGGTACTGCGGCATCCATTGATCTGTTCTCGATCATCGGCAAGGCGCTCAAGGTCGTGGGCAACAATACCGGCTCCGTTGCCGATCTTACCGAGGCCGCACGCGCCATCACCGCGCAGCGCATCGTGCCGGTTCTCGGCCAGACGTTCGACGTCGCCGAAACCAGCGTTGCCTTTTCCAGACTTGCGGCGGGAGGCCAGCATTTCGGCAAGATCGCAATAGTGCAATAGCCGGATTGTCAGGTCATCGGTGTCCGCATGCCGGTGTCCGGCCTCAACATGGGACAACAGACATAGGAGATCTGGGTATGCCACGAAATCCGCGATCATTCACAAGGTCGAAAGCGATCGAGGACACCTACGGATTTGCATGTGAAGGGGCGCGCGTTGCCCTGGTTCGGGAGCTGAGTATGCTCCTCAGCGACAGGTATCCGCCCCATGCGCTTACTAGCCCGAGGAACACTGAAAGCAGCGCTACAATAGCTTTTGGCGGCCGGGACGCGATTGCTGCCAGCCCTCGAAACATATCCAAGTCCCGTATGTCGCGATCAAAATGCACCCGACAAGGTTTACTGCAATTCCTATGCGGGCGAGCCGGAATACGACAGGTTGGTCTCTCGGCCACGGGCATTTACAACTGTACGTGGCGAAATGCCGAGGGTGCTTGTCGCCAAACTCGGCCAGGATGAGCACGACTGCGGCGCCAAGGTAATCGCATTGGGACATCTGCTTCGACGACGTCATCGGGCCGTTCTTCCAGACGTCGGACGAGGCGGCAACTCTTTCATCTCGCCGACAGAATGCGCTCGAGTGCTCCAGCGAACTTCAGAATATTGTTTTCGCCTTGGTGGCGTCCGACAATCTGAAGGCTCGGAGACAGAGACGCGGCATCGACGTTGATAGGCATCGCAAGCGCAGGATGTCCGGTGTGATCGAAAAGGCATGTCTGTCTGACCAGTGCCATCGTAAAGTCGTAAGACTTGCCCGAGACTATCAGTTCTTTCGCATCGCGTCGGGGACGTGACACCGAGAGCGTCGGCGTCAGTATGACATCGACCTCCTCCAACAGGCGATTGACCTGGCTGGTAAATCGAACCCTCTTCTCAGATGCATTGACATAATCACCCACCGGCGCGCCTGAAGAGCCGCAGCAAACCAGCTTTGGGCAATCGTCGGGTAGCTCCCAATATGATCCTTGAAATTGGCGTAGTGGTACGCGGCTCCCTCCACAAAGAAGATGCGTCCGTGCATCTCGGAAATCTCGTCGAGATTGGGAAGTTGAACCTCCTGGCATTCTACCCCCATTTGTTTTCAGGAGTTCAAGGATTTGAGCAAAAGCATCCTCTTGCGTCAGCTTCGTGCAGCCAAACGGGATCGAACCCGATCTTTCGTACTGGCGCGTCGTCTCTGCCCTCGTCATCGCGAAGCGCGCCCCATGCTGCGGCCCAAGACACGCGGCAAAGCATTTCGCAATTCGGCAGCGGCTAACTACTCGTCCTCCGAACCTTCGAGTAGGCTTGATTCCAAAGACAATCGGCGCCCTGCCCGGCATAGCTGTTGGCGACGAAGATCGCACGGGTGTCCTGCTTCAGCACCTTCAGCCAGTTGTCGATGGATGGCTGACCTGAATCCTGCCTCGATGCCAAGCCAGGTGCGCAGGATGGCGCTGCCCAACTCCGCTATAATATTTTTCAAACGCGTATTGCTCGTGTCCGAAGCGTTTGCCGACCGTCCGGCCGCACAGCTTCTCATGAGCGGTGGCGCGAATAAGCTCGCGCATGAGGTCTGCAAGTAGGGCTCGTCGGCGACAAGCGTCAATGAACTCAGCGTGAAAGTCCCATTTCACACTGTCGGGCTTTTCCATGGATTCTGACGTCAACTTTTGGGGCGATTGCGGACCGGCCGTCTTGGGCGGGGATACAGGAGAGCGGACATTCAGGTCGTCGCGAACATCGTCGTGGCCTGACCCAGTGCTGTAAGATGACCTGCGATACGAAAGTCTCGACAGGTGGAATGTTGCCACTCAGTCGTCGGTCCCGCGATTTTTCATTTGGCCAAGGATGGCTGCTGTCCTGTTGGACGCGTAATGCTAAACGCGACTGTAGGTAAGAAGGCCCTCGGGTGGGGGCGACCGTATGAGGAACTCCGTCATGCACAGACTGCGGAACAAAGCTACGCTGATCACCGGCGGCACCAGTGGCATCGGGCTCGCAACAGCACGCCGCTTTCTCGAGGAGGGTGCTCGCGTTGCGATCACCGGCACCAACGAGGGCCGTCTGGAAGAAGCCCGCAAGACTCTCGGCGACAATGTGCTCATCATCGCTGCCGATGCGGGCAGCGTTGCCGCCCAGGATGATATCGCCCGACAGCTGGGAGCGGCATTCGGCAAGCTCGATGCTGTCTTCGTCAACGCTGGCATCGTTGACTTGCGTCCGCTTGCCGACTGGAGCGAGGCGGCCTTTGACCGGAGCGTTGCCATCGATCTGAAAGGACCTTACTTCCTGGTCAAGGCCTTGGTCCCGCTCCTTTCGAATCCGGCTTCCATCATTCTCAGCGGCTCCGTCAACGCACATATGGGAATGGCTGGAACGCACGTCTATTCGTTGGCAAAAGCCGGAATGATTTCATTGGCGCGAACGCTCTCTGGTGAGCTGATAGGGCGCGGCATCCGCGCCAATGTGATCAGCCCGGGCCCGATAGACACGCCGCTCAACGACAAGCTTGGTCTGGGTCCGGCGGAAACGAAGGCTCGGGCGAACGCTGTCGTCGGGATGGTCCCGGCAGGCCGCTTTGGGACGGCCGAGGAAATTGCCAATGCGGTGGTGTTTCTGGCGTCCGACGAATGCCGTTTCATGGTCGGTTCTGAAATGCTAATCGATGGCGGCATGAACATCATGTGAGAACTCGGCCCAGCGATGGGTCTCGAACTGCGGCTCACGCCAACTCGGTAGTGGCGAGAGGGCGCCAAGGCAGATCACTTTGTGGGGCAAGGCTTCTCGAACGCCCAGTCTTTCCGGCCTGCCGATCCATCCTGCTGGGCAAGTTCGAGATTGCGCGCGAAGCTGCCATTCGCGCCAACACTGGCACAGTCCGCAAGTGGCGCCACCACGACCTCCAGCGCCGTCGCCTGCGATGTCAGCTTTCAGGAACGGCAAAGCGGATCTGTACGGCGCAAAGCAGCCATACCGCCGTCGCGTGTGAGACTCTGCTTCGGGTCACAAGCAGAACAGCAGCCCCCTACGGCTCGTCCCTCACATCGCGCAAATTAGACACAACGCGGCGGTTCTGCGACCTGCAGGCGGTGTCGGGGCACTCGCGGACGAGCCTGTCCTTGCCGTAGCCCTTGGCCCACATGCGGTTGCGGTCTATGCCGCCGGCGGCGAGGTAGTCCATCACCGCATCGGCGCGCTGCTGCGACAGCGCCGTTTCCTTTGCGCCGGGATCGTCGGCGAAACCCTGCAGCTTGAGCAGCCAGCGCGGATGCTTTGCCAACCAAGCGATCTGGGTGTCGAGGGTGGACTTGGCGACGGAATCGAGCGCGGCCGAACCTTGCGTGAAATAGGTGCGGCGGCCGACATTGAGGATAAAATCCTCCTCGCTGCCCGGCTGCACGTTCTGGAAGCCGGCAACCTCGGTGTTGGTGACGTCGGGTGTGGGAGGGGCCAGCGTGTTGCTGGTCGAGCAGGATGCGGCCAGCAGCAGCAGGCCGGCGGCGAGCAGCCGGCGCGTGTTTTCAATGATGCGGTTCATGAGGCGCCAATCATTCGACAGTGGTGGAAGCGGGCGCCTGGTCGGCGATGTGCGGCAGGACCTGCACCGCGGTGCCGATCGGGCAGCGCTGGTAGAGGTCGATGATGTCTTCCGGGAACATGCGGATGCAGCCGCTGGAAGCGTCGGTGCCGATGCTCCATGGCTCCAGCGTGCCATGCAGGCGGTAGCCGGTGTCGGCGCCGTCGCGGTGCAGATAGAGCGCGCGCGGCCCGAGCGGATTGTTGGACGCGCCGCCTGCGATCATGTCCGGTAGCTCCGGCCTGCGCTTGCGCATTTCGGGAGGGGGGACCCAGTCCGGCCACAGCGCGCGGCGGTCGATCGTCGCGCGGCCGTACCATTTGAACCCGTCCTTGCCGACGCCGACGCCGTAGCGGATGGCGGTCTTGTTTTCCATGATGACGTAGAGGAAATGGTGGCGGGTATCGACCACGACGGTGCCGACCGGCTCGCTACTGAAATACTTGACGATCTGGCGATGCCATCTCTTGTCGATCTTGGCGAAGTTGGTCTTGCGATAGACAAAATTGTTGTCGCTGGCGGTACCGGCGAAAAAGGATTTTGCCGCCGCTGCTTGAGCAATATTGCCGGTTGCACCCATCGCGACCAGCGCCAGGCCGCCGAGCAGGACACCCCTGCGTGATAAAACCATCGGCAATATTCCCCCTCATGCCAAAAGCCTGGCGGACCATAGTTGAGAATTACTTCGCCTCAAAGTGGAAAATGCTGCGTTGCTTCAGTCCGCCGTGTCCGGACATTCGTCATTGCCGGGTTCGGGCGGGTAGACCGGTGATCGGCAGATTGCTCGACGAGCGTGGATACAGGTGGGTTGCGGTCGACCTCGACGCCAAAAACGTAGAGCGGTCCCGGAAAGAACGTCTACCGGTCTTTTCGGCAACGCTTCGCAGGAGGAGATGGTGGCCGCCGCGAAAATTGACAGCGCAAAGGCCCTGGTGATCACTCTGGACGACCCCCGAGGCAGCCAGATCGGGCCTTGCGGCGCTGAGACGCAAACTGCCCGACCTCCCGTCAGATGCGATGGCGGAGCGCCTCAACGATCACCGCCATCGCAGGCGAGAGCTGTCGCCTGCTCGGGTAGTAGAGGTGATAGCCCGCAAACGGCGGACTCCAGTCGTCAAGCACGAGCCTAAGGCATCCCTTGGCGATGTGCTGGCTGACGAGGTTTTCCGGGACATAGGCGATCCCGAAACCGCTTATCGCAGCCTCGATCATGGGAATGGACGAATTGAAGGTGAGTTGGCCTTCCACCCGCACACGAAGGTCGCGGCCATCCCTGGCGAATTCCCAGGCATATAGTCCGCCGAACGTCGCCTGCCGCATATTAATGCAGTCATGATCGACCAGATCCTGGGGTGCGGTCGGAACCGGATGGCGGGAAAAGTACTCCGGCGAAGCCACGGCCACGAGCCGCCAATCCGGCCCGATGCGCACTGCGATCATATCCCTGTCGATGCTCTCACCAAGCCGCACGCCTGCGTCGAAGCGCTCCTCCACAATGTTCTTCAAGCCGTTGTCGCTGTAGAGCTCGACGCACACGTCAGGATAGTCGCCGAGCAAGGGCTGCAGCTTCGGCCAGACGGTCGTCTGGAGCGCATGGTCGGACAGCGTGATACGGACCGTTCCGGAGGGTTTGTCGCGAAAGGCCACCAGGCTTGCGAGGTCGGCTTCGATTTCCTCGAAGCGGGGAACAAGAGATTGGAAAAGTCGCTCGCCGGCCTCGGTCGGAGCGACGCTCCGCGTCGTACGTGTCAGCAGGCGGACGCCAAGACGAGCTTCAAGCTCCTTGATTGTCGAACTCAGGGTCGACTGCGAGGTTCCGAGCCTGGCCGCCGCCTTGGTGAAGCTGCGCTCCCGCGCGACCGCTACGAACCATAGCAGATCCTTCATGCCATCGCGCTGCATAGGGCACCTCCGGTCGGACATTTATATCATGAGCAGATAAGTCCATGCGAATTACTTAGTCTAATAGAATGGGTTCCTCTGCAATATCTTCCGGCATGGCGACGGGGATGGGCGGCTGATCCGCCCCAGTCGCCTTGCAAGGATGCCAATCATGGAGACGACCTACGACACAAGGCTTGTCGAAGACCGCGCCGCATGGGGCGCGGTGTTGTCGATGGCGCTGTGTGTTTTCGTGCTCATCGCGTCGGAATTCATGCCGGTCAGCCTGCTGTCGCCGCTAGCGGCCGATCTCGGCATCACCGAGGGCCGCACGGGACAGGCGATCTCGATTTCGGGCGCTTTCGCCGTCGTGACCAGCCTGCTGGTCGCCGGCCTCACGCGCCGGATCGACCGCCGACTGGTCGTGACCGGCTTTACCCTTCTCCTGATCGTGTCCGGGCTCGCTGTCACCTTCGCGCCGAACTACGCGTTCCTCATGGTCGGCCGGGCGCTGCTCGGCATCGCGATCGGCGGGTTCTGGTCGATGTCGACCGCGATCGTCATGCGCCTCGTGCCGCAAGACATGGTTCCGAAGGGTCTCGCCATGCTAAACGCTGGCAATGCCATTGCAGCAACCATCGCCGCGCCGCTGGGCAGTTTTCTTGGCGCCTATGTCGGCTGGCGCGGCGCTTTCTTCCTCGTCGTGCCGCTTGGGGTCCTGGCGCTGGTCTGGCAGTGGACAAGCCTGCCGGCGCTGCCCCCGCGCCGGAGGAAGCGTCCAGGCAATCCGCTGGCGCTCCTCGGCCGTCTTCCTGTCGCCACCGGCATGGCGTCAATCATGATGCTGTTCATGGGTCAGTTCGCCCTCTTCACCTATCTGCGGCCCTTCCTCGAGAGCGTCACTCGGCTCGACATCGCCGAGCTTTCGGCGATCCTGCTGGCGATGGGGCTGGCAGGGGTGCTCGGCACATGGTGCGTCGGCCGGCTTTTGCGCACGCGCCTGTTCGGCATCCTCGTCATCATCCCGCTGGTCATGGCTGCGCTGGCCGCTGCGCTCATCGCCCTCGGTGCCTTGCCGGTTCCCACAGCGCTGCTGCTCGTTGCCTGGGGCTTCTTCGGCACGGCCGCGCCCGTTGGCTGGGGCACGTGGCTCAGCAGGACGTTGCCGGACGACGCAGAGGCCGGCGGCGGGCTGCAGGTGGCGGTTATCCAGCTCGCCATTACAGGCGGCGCCGCGATCGGCGGCACGCTCTTCGATACGATCGGCTGGTGGGGTGCATTCACTTTCGGCGCGGTGCTGCTCTGCGGATCGGCGCTCGCCGCCTTTGCCGCATCGCATATGGCCCGGAGGTCTTTGCCATGACCATCGAGCGTGCGCCGCTCAGCCGCAGGACATTGCTCGGCGCCGCGCTCGCGGTGGCGGCCCTGCCTCGCGCAGCCGCCGGCCAAGAAGGCGAAGCCTCAGTCAGCCAGGAGCCCACTGACATGAAGATCAGGATGATTTTCAACGGCCGCACCATGACCGCCACGCTCTACGACAATCCGTCGGCGCGCGACTTCTTCTCCATGCTGCCGCTCGACCTCAAGATCGAGGACTACGCGCATAACGAGAAGATCGCCTATCTGCCGCGCAAGCTGACTGAGGAGGGAAGCGGTCCGTTCGCCAACGAGCAGCCCTATGACCTTTGCTATTTCATGCCCTGGGGCAACCTGGCCATGTTCTACGCGGAGTATCGCCATACCGGGCTGATCAGGCTCGGCCGCTTCGACGAGGGCGAGCAGGCCCTGCACATTCGCGGCGCGTTCCCGCTTCGCGTCGAACGTAGTTGAGGACCCAACGGAGATCACCATGGACATTCTTCGCGCTGGCACGAGGCCTTCCGGCAAGGGGCCACCTGACTAGTTCACCGGCAGGGTTCGGATCGATCCGCTCTTCAATCCCTTCGATGCCGGGCGGGTCCAAGGCGCACAGGTGACCTTCGAGCCCGGCGCCCGCACCGCCTGGCACACGCATCCGCTCGGCCAGACGCTGATCGTCGTCTCTGGCCTTGGCCGCGTGCAGCGCGAGGGTGGCCCGGTCGAAGAAATCCGTCCGGGGGACGTCGTCTGGTTCGCGCCCGGCGAAAAGCACTGGCACGGCGCGTCGCCTCAGACCGCCATGACCCACATTGCCCTCCAGGAGGTCAAAGACGGCGAGGTCGTGGACTGGCTGGAACATGTCAGCGACGCCGACTACGGCGCCTGATCTTCTCCACTCGAAAGGAACCAAAATGCTCGCAACTGTTCTTCACAAACCGGGCGACATCCGCTGCGAGGAAATCGCCGATCCGAAAATCATGCGGCCAACGGACGCCATCATCAAGCTTTCGGCAAGCTGCATCTGCGGCTCGGACCTGTGGCCCTATCGCGGGCTGCAGCCGGTCGACGGCCCAATGCATATGGGCCACGAATATTGTGGCATCGTCATCGAGGTCGGCGCAGAGGTGCGCACGGTCCGTCCCGGCCAGTTCGTCGTCGGCTCGTTCTGTCTCTCCGACAATACCTGCCCGCACTGCCGCTTCGGCTTCCAGTCGTCCTGCGTGCAACGCGAATTCATGTCGGGCGCGCAGGCACCTTATGCCCGCGTGCCGTTGGCGGATGGCACACTGGTCGCCACCGCCGAGGTGCCGCCGGACGAACTCATCCCCGACCTGCTGGCTGTGTCCGATGTGCTCGGCACCGGCTGGTATGCGGCCGACGCAGCCGAGGTCCGAGAAGGATCGACGGTGGTGGTGGTCGGCGACGGTGCGGTCGGCCTGATGGGCGTGCTTGCGGCCAAGGAGATGGGCGCCGAGCGCATCGTCGCCATGAGCCGGCACGTCAGCCGCCAAAAACTCGCCCGCGAGTTTGGCGCCACCGACATTGTGGCCGAGCGTGGCGAGGAAGGCGTCGCGCGCGTCCAGGAGCTCACTAAGGACGTCGGCGCGGACTCCGTGCTGGAATGCGTCGGCACGGCGGAATCCTTCGACCAGGCGCTGGCCTGCTCTCGCCCCGGCGGCACTATCGGCTATGTCGGCGTGCCGCATGGCGTGAGCTTCGATGGCCCGAATCTCTTCTTCGGCCAGAAGCGCATGCTGGGCGGCCCCGCGCCGGTGCGCCGCTTCCTGCCCGACCTTATGGACCGTGTGCTCAAGGGCAGGATCAAGCCCGGCAAGGTCTTCGACCTCAAGCTGCCGTTGGTCGAGGTCGCTGAAGGCTACCGCGCCATGGACGAGCGGCGCGCCATCAAGGTCATGCTTTCGGTGTGAGCGAAGATTGGGCGGACGGCCTGTCCGCACCCGCAAATCAGAAAAGGAACAACGACATATGACGATGAGATTGAAGATCGCCGCCCTTGCGCTTTCAGTTATCACGCCGGCTTTCTCGCAAGAGTCCCCGATCATCGGCGCATGGCGCATGAGGTCGCTCGAGGCCGGTGCCGATGGAAACCTCAAGCCCGTGCCATATTCCGGCCAGGTCATCTTCACCGAGGCCGGCACCCTCTCGGTGCAGGCCCAGAACCCTGACGCCAAGGCGCCGGATACGCCTTACACAGCGAATGGCTACGAAGCCTATTACGGCCCGGTCGCCATCGACGACCAGGACAAGACCTTCGTCATCACGATCGAGTCCTCCCTGGTCCGCAACCTTGTCGGTAAGAGCATGAAACGCAAATTCGAAGTCTTGGGCAACAAACTGGTCCTCACCCCGGACAATCCGGCCGAAGGCTGGCGCGTAACCTACGAACGTTACTGATCGGAACAGCCCGACTGTCAACCTGTCATCGATGGCCACAATGGCGCGGACTTCAGACCGAAATGGCGCGACAGCGGAACTGGCGCCAATCATGGCGGCTGTCTTCGCCGGCTTCCTCCTGATCGGCTTGGCGCTACCCGTCCTGCCGCTGCATCTTCACCAGCAGCTCGGCTTCGGCCCCTTCGCAGTCGGGCTGGTGACGGGCAGCCAGTTCGTCGCCTCGATGCTGTCGCGCATTGGGGCTGGAAACTATGCCGATGGGCGCGGCGGCAAGCGGGCCGTCGTCGTCGGCCTCATTGCCGCTGCCCTGGCGGGGTTCATTTACGTCGGCTCGCTGGCATTGCTCGACCGGCCCGTAGCGTCCGCATCGGCGCTCTTCGCCGGCCGGGCGGTACTGGGCGCGTCTGAGAGCTTCATCATCACCGGCGGCGTCGCCTGGGGCCTTTCCCTTGCGGGCGGACAGAACTCCGGAAAGGTCATAGCCTGGGTGGGCACGGCGATGTTCGCGGCGCTCGCGCTAGGCGCGCCGATCGGATCTGCGCTTTATGCGGCGAGCGGCTTCGCCGCGATCGCACTCGCGACGGTCGGCCTGCCGCTTGCGACGCTGCTTGCCATCCTGCCTATGCGTGGCACCAGCCTCGCCGCGAGCGCCGCGCGACAGTCATGGACGAGCGTGGCGCAAGCGGTCTGGCTTCCCGGCGTCGGAGCTGCTTTCAGCAGCCTTGGCTATGGCGCGATCCTGTCCTTTGGCGCGCTGCTCTTTGCCGAACGCGGCTGGCAGCCGGTCTGGCTTCCCTTCACCGCTTATGCCGCGTCGCTGATCGCGGCAAGGCTGTGCTTCGGCCACCTGCCTGACAGGTTGGGGGGCGCGCGCGTCGCTGTGATCTTCGTGGCGGTCGAGGCGGCAGGGCTGATGCTGACCTGGCTTGCGCCCGGGCCTGTTCTCGCCGCCATCGGAGCGGGCCTGACTGGCCTTGGCTACTCGCTGGTGTATCCCGGTTTCGGTGCCGAGGCCGTAGGCCGTCTTCCGCAACGCAGCCGCGGCCTGGCCATGGGACTCTACACCGTCTTCCTCGACGTGGCGCTCGGCTTCGGCAGCCCGGCGCTCGGCTTGGTCGCCGCGTCGGCCGGCCTGCAATTCGTCTTCCTCGTCGTCGCGACGGCGACGCTTCCGGCGTTGGGCATCGCTCTGCTGCTGGGTCGCCGTAACGCTCCACTATAGCTAGTCTGTGCTCGAGATGTCGCGCAACCACGATCGCTTCCGCTTTGGGCGACGTCTGCTTCCGGGCAATGACAAGACCGACGTCTACGGCCGACATTGGCGCAGAGCAAACGGTCGGGTTTCCAACGCGGAGCGACAAGAGCTGACCGTTGGTCGGCGCAAGTGTCGTCCTGACGTGACCCAATGCGGTCTTCCGTTGCGAGCGTCGGTTGCTGGAGCTGCGTTAAGTCGGTCGGAGGCCAATGGTATTTTCAATGGAACGCTAATATACATGGAAGCCCCAACGAGCAGCGCCTGCCAGATACTTGAGGAATGCCATGCGAAGGCTCATCTTCACGGCGATGTGTATCGCCGCCGCAACAGCCGCTAACGCCCATGATTGGTACGAAGACAAGATTGACCCCCAGACCAAATTCAAGTGCTGCGGCGGTTCAGATTGCCGCGCCATACCCCGGTCTTCGGTGCGGTCCAGGGTGGACGGCGGGTACACTTATTTGCCGCATAATTTCACCATCCCACGGGACCGGGTACAGGAATCCCCGGACGGGCAATACCATATCTGCGAAAATAAATATGTTGTAACCAACCAGCTGTATTGGCGTTGCTTCTTCGCACCTCGTGTCGATGTGTCTATACTTCTAAAGCATTAACCGCGCGTCACTTCCGCAACTTACATAAGCAAGGTGCTAGTCCATTAATTCTGTTGGACTTTCTTCAAAATTGCCGAAGCTTAAGCGGTGCGCGACTGCCCCGGGGATTTCATTGGATACATCGCGGCTATCGAGAGCCTACGCCCCTGGGCGTAACTCCATGGGGCGCTGCCGCGGGTGACTTCTGGGCGCGCTCCGCAATTCGGTGACAGATCGTGTCGGCGCGGCCGTGGTTGTGTAGATTGGCTGCGTGGCCCGCCTTGCCCGCATTGTCGTTCCATGTCCACTCGCCACGTGACGCAAACGCGGTAACGACTGGCGATTTCGACCACGATGGACAGCCAAGCGGTAGGGGATAAAAACTGGCGGATCATCAGCACGGTTCATGCGGGAGCGGCATTCGCCGGATGAGGCAGCTGCGGCTGCAGTCTCGAATCTGACGCATCAGCACTTGCAAATCGTCAGCCGAGGTCTTTTGCTCGCGCGATAGTTGCCCTTGACCGTTGAATGGTTGGCGAACAGATGAACAAAATCGATCGACGGCGGCCAGAATCAGAAACGGACGCCACAGTAAATGCCGCAAGACTCGGAACTCGGCTGCGCCTCGCCCGCCAGACACGCGGCATGACGCTGAAGACGCTGGCCGCGGCTGCGAATTGCTCGGAAAGCCTGCTGTCCAAGATCGAGAACGGCAAGGCTTCGCCGTCCCTGCCCATGCTTCACCGTCTGGTCGAGGTTCTCGACACCAACATCGGCTGGATGTTCGAGCAAGTCGACGACGACGAGGCGATCGTATTCCGGGCGGGCGCAAGGCCTTTGATCGCGCTCGACGCGCTACGGCGTGGCGAAGGAATTTCGCTCGAACGCATCATCCCGTATTCGCCTGGCCACCTCTTGCAATGCAACATCCATCACATCGAGGCAGAGGGCTCGAGCGAAGGTCCGATCCAGCATGCCGGCGAGGAAGTCGGCTACGTGCTCGCCGGGCGGGTCGAACTGATCGTCGACGGCAAGCGCCATGCTCTCGCCACGGGTGATGCCTTCGTGTTCAGGTCGGAGCTGCCGCATCATTACCGCAACATCGGCGAGGAACGCGCTAGCATTTTCTGGGTCAACACGCCGCCGACTTTCTGAGCAACGCTGTGCGTTCATTTGGATTGACAAATATTCAAGTCTCTTGAATGCTTGCCTCGTGCCTGTAGCACCAACGGGACTAGCCGAGGTCTGGTCCGCAAGCAAGGGGAACCGAAATGCGTCTGTTCAAACTTCTCGCCGGCTGTGCCGCCGCCATTGCCATGGGCTCGGCAGCCATGGGATCGGCGCTTGCCGATACGTTCGCTCTCGTCAACATCAACCAGCAGGCCCTGTTCTTCAACCAGATCAACGAGGGCGCGCAAAAGGCTGCCGACGCCGCTGGCGCCAAGCTGGTCATTTTCAACGCCAACAATGTGCCGAGCGCGCAGAACGACGCGATCGAGAACTACATCACGCAGAAAGTCGACGGCATCATTCTGGTCGCCATCGACGTCAACGGCGTCAAGCCTGCGATTACTGCAGCCAAGGCGGCCGGCATTCCCGTCATAGCCATCGACGCGCAGATCCCCGACGGCGACAATATTTCGTTCATCGGCGTCGACAACACCAAAGCCGGCGAGGACATCGGCAAATTCTACGCCGACTATGTGAAGACCGATATGGCCGGCAAGGCCAAGATCGGCATCGTCGGCGCACTCAATTCATTCATCCAGAACCAGCGGCTCGACGGCTTCAAGAAGGCGGTGACCGAAAGCGGCCAGGGCGTCACCTTCCTCGACACAGTCGACGGCCAGAACGTTCAGGAGACCGCGTTGAGCGCTTCGGAAAACCTGATGACGGCCAATCCGGACATGAACTCGCTCTATGCGACCGGAGAGCCGGCCTTGCTCGGCGCCGTTTCGGCGGTGACCAGCCAGGGCCGCACCGGCGACGTCAAGGTGTTCGGCTGGGACCTGACCAAGCAGGCCGTTCAGGGCATCGATGACGGCTGGGTGGTGGCGGTCGTGCAGCAGGATCCGGCCGGCGAAGGCAAGGCCGCGGTCGAAGCGCTGGGCAAGATCAAGAAGGGCGAGAAAATCGACCCGATCATCAATATCCCGGTGACGATCGTGACCAAGAAGAATGTCGACCAATATCGCGCGATGTTCAAGTAAACTGCGTCGGCGACCGAGCCGCGGCGCCGCCCGAGGCTGCGCCGCGGATCCCTTGCAATCGCGTGGAATTCCAGATGAGCAGTGGCCAGACCTATCGGGTGCGGATGAGCGGCATCTCAAAGCGCTACAACGCCATCCAGACGCTCGATGACGTGTCGCTGACGCTGAAGCCGGGCGAGGTGCTGGGGCTGGTCGGCGACAATGGCGCCGGCAAGTCGACATTGAGCAAGGTGCTGTCGGGGGCAGTGGTTCCCGACGCCGGCACCATCGAGATCGACGGCAAGCCGGTGATCTTCAGCTCGCCGGCGGACGCACGTGCGGCGCGCGTCGAGATGGTCTACCAGGACCTGTCGCTGTGCGACACGGTCGATGTTGCCGGCAATCTGTTTCTCGGCCGCGAGCCGCGCCGCCGCATCGCAGGCATTTCCTTTCTCGACAAGAAGCGCATGCATGACGAGACGCGCCAGATGCTCGATCGGCTCGGCATCGTCATTGCCGACACGCGGCTCAAGGTCGAAAACCTCTCCGGCGGGCAGCGCCAGTCGATCGCGATCGGCCGCGCCGCCTCGTTCGAGCCGGCCGTGCTGATCATGGACGAGCCGACGGCAGCGCTTGCCGTGGCCGAAGTCGAGGCGGTGCTCGAACTGATCCGCGCGGTCAGTGCGCGCGGTGTCAGCGTCATCCTGATCACGCACCGGCTGCAGGATCTGTTCCTCGTCTGCGATCGCATCCAGGTCATGTATGAAGGGCGCAATGTCGCCGAGCGGCTGATCGGCGAGACCAATATCGAAGACGTGGTCAATCTGATCGTCGGCCGCAAGTTCAGTGCGCGTTCCGCCACCAACGGCTATCGCGGTGGAGCGCCGGCATGAGCGACGCGATCCACACCGCCCAGCCCTCACGAGTACGCAGGGGCACCTGGCGCGATGCGCTGCTCGCCAATGGCAGCGTCGTCTCGATCGCGCTGTTCTTTCTGGTCGTCTGCATCATCTTCTCGGTTGCGACCGACGCGTTTCTGACATCGCCCAATCTGTTGAACATCCTGCGGCAGTCGGCGCCGCTGCTGATCGTCGCCGCGGCAATGACTTTCGTCATCACCACTGGCGGCATCGATCTTTCGGTCGGCTCCGTGCTGGCGCTGGTGGCGACGCTGTCGGCGACGGTTTTGCAGTTTGGCCTGCCGTGGCCAGTCGTTATCCTCGCCATGTTGGCGCTCGGCGCCCTGCTTGGGGCGGTACAGGGCTATTTCATTGCCTATGAGGGCATCCCGTCCTTCATCGTCACGCTTGCCGGGCTTTCGGTGATCCGTGGCGTGGCGCTGCTGATCACCGGCGGCTATTCCATCCCCATCGAGCCAGGAAGCGCTTTCACCGTGCTGGGCCGCGCCTGGTTTCTTGGCGTGCCGGTGCCGGCGCTGATCGCGCTGACGATCCTGGTCATCGCCTATCTCGCCTTCAACGAGACGCCATTCGGCCGCTATGTCACCGGTATCGGTGCCAATGCCGAGGCGGTGCGGCGCGCCGGCGTCAACACGCGGCAGACGACGCTCTTCGTCTATGTGATTTCCGCCACCGCGGCAGCCCTTGCCGGGATCATTATTGCTGCCCGGCTTGGATCGGGATCTTCGAATGCCGGCCAGGGTTTCGAGCTGGAAGTCATTGCCGCCGTCGTGCTCGGCGGCACCAGCCTGTTCGGCGGCCGCGGAACGATCATCGGCACGGTGCTCGGCGCGCTGACCGTGGCCGTCATCGGCAACGGCCTGATCCTGGCGCATCTGTCGCCTTTCCTGACGCCGATAGTCACTGGAACGATCATCCTGATCGCTATCTGGCTGAACTTCCGCCTGTTTCGCGGCGCCGTGCGGAGCCGTTGAGCCGATGAGCGATCTGTTCGATGACGCGGTGCCCAGGCGACGGCTGCCAATCGGCGTCGAAACCGGCCATGTGATGACCGTGCTCGGCCCGGTTCCGGTCGAGGAGATGGGCATTACGCTGATGCACGAGCACATCTTGCTCGATGGTGCGCGCAGCTGGAAATGCCCCTGCCATCCCGATGACATGGCGATCGCCGAGCAGCCGGTGAACATCGAGATCATCGGCGAGTTGCGCATGAACCCATACGTCAACCGCGACAACGTTTCGCTCGACGACGCCGACCTGGCGCTGTCTGAGCTGCAGCGCTATCGCGCGCTGGGCGGGCACACCGTCGTCGATGCCACCAATATCGGCATCGGCCGCGCCCCCGAAAAGCTCGCTCGCATCAGCCGCATGTCCGGCCTGAAGATCGTCATGGGCACCGGCTTCTATCTCGAGCACACCCATCCCGAATGGCTGAAGGCGATGGATGCGGACGCCGTGACCGAGTTCATCGTCAACGATGTCGGCGGCGGCGAGACGCAGCCGCCGATCATGGCCGGGCTGATCGGCGAAGTCGGCGTCAGCAAGGATTTCACCGCCGAGGAACGCAAGTCGCTGCGAGCTTCGGCGCGCGCCTCGCGCATAACCGGCGTGCCGCTGTCGATCCATCTGCCTGGCTGGGAGCGGCTGGCACACGAGGTGCTCGATATCGTCGAGGCCGAGGGCGCCGATCTTCGCCACACCGTGCTCTGCCACATGAACCCGAGCCACGACGATCCCGATTACCAGAAAAGCCTCGCCCGGCGCGGCGCGTTCCTCGAATACGACATGATCGGCATGGACTATTATTATGCCGACCAGGACGCGCAATCGCCCTCGGACGAAGAGAACGCACGCGCCATCGCCGCCCTTGTCGAGGCGGGCTTCGGCGACCGCCTGCTGTTGTCGCAGGATGTGTTCCTCAAGATCATGCTGACGCGCTTCGGTGGCTTCGGCTATGGCTATATCCTGAAGCATTTCATACCGCGCCTGAAACGCCATGGCGTCGAGCAGCCGGCCATCGACCGCATGCTGATCGCCAATCCGAAAAGCGTATTCGCGCGGCTCTAAGCGGCCTGGAATTACACTGGAGTTCAAATGTCCAAGAAAAAGATCCTGCTTGCCGGCGAATCCTGGGTGTCGACCGCGACCCATATCAAGGGTTTCGACCAGTTTCCGACCGTTACCTACCACACCGGCGCAGACGAGTTGCTGGGCGCGCTGAAGGCGACCGACTTCGACGTCACGTTCATGCCGGCGCATGAGGCGCAGCGCGGCTTTCCACAGACCATGGAGGCGCTGTCGGCCTATGACGCGGTCGTGCTCTCCGACATCGGCGCCAACACGCTGCTGCTGCATCCCGACACCTGGGTCCACTCCAAGCCGACGCCGAACCGCCTGCGCCTGCTCCGCGATTACGTCAGCGGCGGCGGCGGTCTATTGATGTTCGGCGGTTACTACAGCTTCCAGGGCATCAACGGCGGCGCGCGCTACCGCAAGACCCCGGTCGAGGACGTGCTGCCGGTGAATTGCCTGGCCTACGACGACCGCGTCGAGGTTCCCGAAGGTTTTGCGCCCGTGCCGAAACCAGGGTCGAGCCATCCCATCCTCAGGGGCCTCGGCTCGGACTGGCCGATCCTGCTCGGTTTTAACGAGGTGACGCTGAAGGACGGGGCCGAGGTCCTGGCCAGTGTGTCGTCGGATTATGGCTCGCTGCCGCTGCTTGTCACCGGCCGTTACGGCAAGGGCCGCACCGTGGCCTGGACATCCGATGTCGGGCCGCATTGGCTGCCGCCGCAATTCATCGCCTGGCCAGGCTACAAGACCCTGTTCGAACAGATGCTGGGCTGGGCGACCGGTGAGAGCTGAGCCATGCATGTCCACGTCGTCGGCAATGCCTGCGTCGACACCATGTTTCGTGTCGGCCGCTTCCCTGCCCCGGGCGAGACCTTGAATGCCGTGAGCTACGCCGACGGTCTCGGCGGCAAGGGCGCCAACCAGGCGGTCGCAGCAGCACGGACTGGTGCAGAGGTGACGTTCTGGACGGCGCTCGGCAAGGACCCCGCAGGCGCATGGATCAGGAGCCGCCTCGACAGCGAGCTGTCAGACCTTGAGGTGAGCGAATTCGAGCTGCCGAGCGACCGCTCGACCATCGTCGTCGATAAAGGCGGAGAGAATTTCATCGTCAGCGGCGTCGCCTGCAGCGAGGCCTTCGATCCGGTGACGCAGACGGCACTTGTGCGCTGGATCGCCCCCGGCGACATCCTCGTCTGCCAGGGAAATTTGCGGACTGCCGTGACCAATTCCTGCCTCAGAGCAGCAAAGGGAAACGGTGCGCGCACCGTTCTCAACGCCAGCCCGATCGACACGGCCTCGCTGCCCGATCTCGGCCTGGCGGAGGTTCTGGTGGTCAACCAATCCGAAGCGCAAATCTTGACCGGCCGGGATGACATCGCGGCGGCGGCCGATGCGCTGGTGGCCAAAAGCGCAGGCACCGTCGTCATCACTCTCGGCGCCGCAGGCTGTCTCCTGCTTGGCCCGGGCCATGAAGAGCCGCTTCGTTTGCCGGCGCCGCAGGTCGAAGCGCTCGACACCAGCGGCGCGGGCGATGTGTTCTGCGGCTGTCTGGCCGGTGGGCTTGCCCGGGGCATGCCGGTCATCTCGGCGCTGAAGCTGGCGCTCGCCGCCGCTGCAATCGCCGTGACACGGCCGGGCACGCTGGCATCCTGTCCTTCCGCCTCCGAGATGGCGGCGCTCATCGATCAAATGGAGCTCTCATGACCCAGCTCGGCCAATCTGGCGGCGACGCGCTCGTAGACCTTTTCGGCCGCACAAAGGTGGTGATCGGCGTCGTTCATCTGGCGCCGCTGCCCGGCGCGCCGCGCTATGACGGCGAGGCTATCGAGGCGATCTACCAGCGCGGGCTCGACGACGCCAAGGCCTATCTCGACGGCGGCTGCGACGGCGTCATCGTCGAGAACCATGGCGACATCCCGTTCGCCAAGCCTGATGATATCGGCCCGGAGACGGCGGCCTATATGGCGGTCGTTTCCGACCGCATCCGCCGTGAACTCGGCAGGCCGATCGGCATCAATGTGCTGGCCAATGCCGCGATCCCGGCCCTGGCGATCGCCAGCGCAGCCGGCGCCGGCTTCGTGCGAGTCAATCAATGGGCGAATGCCTACGTCGCCAATGAGGGCTTTGTCGAAGGCGAATCGGGCCGCGCGGCACGCTACCGCGCCAGGCTGCGTGCCAACGGCATCCGCATTTTCGCCGATGCGCATGTCAAGCACGGCGCACACGCCATCGTCGCCGACCGCCCGGTGGAGGAACTGGTCAAGGACCTGGTCTTCTTCGACGCCGACGCCATCATCGCCACTGGCCAGCGCACCGGCCACGCCGCGGATTTGGGCTACATAAGCATGATCAAGCAGGCCGCCGGCCTGCCGACGCTGGTCGGCAGTGGTGTCACGCCGGACAATGCCAAGGATATCCTCGCCATCGTCGACGGGGTCATCATCGCCAGCGCGCTGAAGCACGACGGCGTCTGGTGGAACCAGGTCGACTCTGCTCGAGTAAAGGCTTTCATGGGTGGTCTGAAGCGATAACTGGACTACCCTACCGAGGGGCTTGGGGTCCGCTTGATCAGAGACGACGGACGGGCCCAGGATACTGCGCGACCAGATCGTCGACGGTCAGCAAAGTAATGCCTTCCACAATCGATTGAGCGTAAGCGATGTTCCGACGGCACCTTTCGGGGATCGGCGTGAAGGACGATGTTCGGAGCCCGTTGAGGGCTTCGACATATGACGATTTCAGAGCTTACGCTTAAGTCGAACGACTTGGAGCCGGTGCGCCGGTTCGAGGTGTTCACGGGCTCCGGCCGGCGACGCGAATGGCCTCCAGAGGAGAAGGCGCGGATCGTTGCGGAGAGCTACGAGGCTGGCGAGACGGTTTGTGCTGTAGCTCGCCGATATGCGCTTTCCCCGCAGCAATTGTTTGCTTGGCGCCGGGCTGCGCGTCAGCCCTCGGCGGAGGCGCCGGCATCAGAATCCCTGTTCGTTCCTGCGGCGGTTGCGGCGTCCTTGCCGGAACCGGTGGCGCAGCGCCCAGCACGACCACGGAAGCAGAAGGCGGTCCGCGACGCTGGCGTGATCGAGCTTGAGATCGACGGAGTCGCCATGCGCGTTGGCCGCGGCGCCGACACCAAAACGGTGGCTGCTATAATCCGCGCGCTTAAGGCAACGACGTGATCGGGCCGACGGGTGCGGTCAAGGTAATGGTGGCGACAAAGCCAGTCGACTTCCGCAAGGGTGCGGAGGGGCTGGCGGCGCTGGTGCGCGAGACGATGGGCGCCGATCCGTTCAGCGGCGCCGTCTACGTCTTCCGGGCGAAGCGCATCGACCGGATCAAGCTGATCTTCTGGGATGGCACCGGCGTCTGCCTCTATGCCAAGCGCCTGGAGGAGGGCGAGTTCCGCTGGCCGAAAGTGCAGGACGGCGTGATGCGGCTGACGGCCGCGCAACTATCGGCGCTATTGGAAGGACTGGACCGGCGGCGGGTCCACGAGGCGCGCCGGACCCGCGTTCCGGTTCAGGCGGGCTGACCGCGACGAAGTGAATCAGGCTGGATTCCGCTGTCGCGGGCTGTCGGCGAATATGGTCTGATCCGGTCATGACGATGACGGCTGACCAGCTTCCCGACGATCCGGACGCGCTGAAGGCGATGGTCCTGGCGCGCGACGTCGAGAACGCCCGTCTGATCCAGATCATCAAGGAATTGCAGCGTCATCGCTTCGGCCGAAAAGCTGAGACGCTCCCCGAGGATCAGTTGCTGCTGGGGCTCGAAGAGGCCGAGCAGATCGAGGCTGCCGGTGACGAAGAGCAGGCACAGACTGCTCTTGGCGAACGTCAGGCGCGTGTCGCCAAGCGCCGGGCGAACCGCGGTGCGTTGCCACCCCACCTGCCGCGCACGGAGATGGTCGTCGACATCGAGGACCATACCTGCCCGTGCTGCCGCAACGGCCTGCATCGGATCGGTGAGGATGTGAGCGAGCGGCTCGATATCGTTCCGGCGCAGCTGCGTGTGATCGTCGTGCGCCGGCCCAAATATGCCTGCCGCGCCTGTGAGGATGTGGTCGTTCAGGCTCCCGCGCCGGCCCGGCTGATCGAGGGTGGTCTTCCGACCGAGGCAACGGTCGCCCAGGTGCTGGTCTCCAAATACGCCGATCACGTGCCGCTCTATCGTCAGGCGCAGATCTATGCCCGGCAAGGCATCAATCTCGATCGTTCCACGCTCGCCGACTGGGTCGGCCGCGCCGCCTGGCATCTGCGTCCGGTGCATGAGCGGCTGCTTGGCAAGCTGAAGTCCTCTCCAAAACTCTTCGCCGACGAGACAACCGCGCCGGTGCTCGATCCGGGCCGCGGCAAGACGAAGACGGGCCAACTCTGGGCCTATGCCCGCGATGACCGACCATGGGAGGGAAGCGATCCGCCGGGCGTCGCCTATGTCTATGCGCCGGACCGAAAGGCCGAGCGTCCGATCGCTCATCTCGCAGGCTTCACCGGAATCCTTCAGGTCGACGGCTATGGCGGCTATCGGGTGCTGGCCGACAAGAGCGGCGTGACGCTCGCCTTCTGCTGGGCGCACGTTCGCCGACGGTTCTATGAATTGGCCGCCGCTGGCCCCGCGCCGATTGCCAGCGAGGCGCTGAGAAGGATCGTGCAACTCTACAGAATAGAGGACGATATCCGCGGCCGATCGGCCGACGAACGCCTTGCCGCACGTCAGGAGAAGAGTACTCCAATCGTAGCTGCATTCGACCCATGGCTGCGTGAGAAGCTCGGCCTGATCAGTCAGAAGACCAAGCTCGCAGAGGCGATCCGCTACACGCTCTCACGCTGGGAAGGCCTCTCGCGCTTCCTCGAAGACGGCCGCATCGAGATCGACAGCAACGTGGTCGAGCGCTCCATCCGTCCCATCGCGCTCAACCGCAAGAATGCGCTCTTCGCAGGCTCCGACGGCGGCGCCGAACACTGGGCCGTTGTCGCCTCGCTGATTGAAACCTGCAAGCTCAACGGCGTTGAGCCGCTGGGCTATCTCGACGATGTCCTCACCAGGATCGTCAACGGCCACCCTAACAGCCAGATCGACGATCTCCTGCCCTGGGCCTACATCAACAAGCTCGAGCTCAAAGCCGTGGCCTGAGAACAGCGCTCTGATGTCCGCTGTCAAGGTTTGGAACGCAGGAGGTCGCCCGATCCGAGGAACGGCTGCTCATTCTGATGATCGCGCATGGGTGGAGGCGGAACTGAAGGACGTCGGTGATCAAGCTCTGATGCGCGGGTTGGCTACCGCATTCCCGATTGTGCGTCCGGGGCTGTTCCTATCTTACTGCGGGCGTCGGCGGTTCGCCGGCCACAAAGCGTCTGACGGGCATTCCCCTGCCGTGGTCCCGCCTCCGCCCATGCGCGAGATGTGCGCCGTCGCGGCGAGCGATCAGGTGATGCGCGCCTCCCTTGCGACTGCCCACATGAAGCCGACCAGTTCACGGGCGATCGCGGTGCAGACGACCGTTGTCCGTTTGCCCCGAGCGCTCAGCATGCGGTAGCGGGCTGTCAGGCGGGACTGCGCCTTCCAGGCGATCTCACGCACCTTCGGTGGCGCCTGCTCCAATCGGTATAGCTTCGCCTTCCCGACCTTGGGCGGATGTCGATAGGTCCAGGCGCTCTCGACCAACATGTGGCGAACCCGACCGTTGCCTGCCTTTGTGATGCCGCCGCGCCGGACTGTCTCCCCGGTTGAGCGCTCGCCGGGAACCAGACCGAGATATCCCATGAGCTGGCGTGGGCTTTCGAACCGGCTGACGTCGCCGACTTCGGTGACGAACGTCACGGCGACAATCAGGTCTACCCCACGCAATGTCTGAAGCGCCCACACGATCGGTGCCAGCGACCAGGCCGGGACGAACTCTTCGATCACACGCTCCAGCCGCTCGACCCGCTCCTTCGAGACGCGCACCGCCTCGACCATCTCCTGGAGTGCGATCTGATGCGCGGGATGATCGAACCGCTGTTCCTGAAGCCAGCGTAGATAGCGCATCGTCCATCTCTTCTTTCGCGGATAGCTACGGCGTAAGCGAGGTCTGCCGGCCGCCTTGCACGCCGGGTCTTCGCCGGGATGATTGCCGCTCTTTGAACGGGGTGGCCGGTGTCGAGCAAGATCGAGGATTCAGCGAGCAGCGCATCGAGCTCTCATATAAGTAATCGTATGAGTAGTCGGATGGAGGTCGTTGCCCGGGTGTCCGGTCGGCGGCGCTGGACGGTGGAACAAAAGCTGGTCGTGCTGCGGGATGCATTCGGCCCCGACGGTTGCGTGCGGACGGCCTGTGAGCGCCACGACGTCGGCAGCGGCTCGATCTATACCTGGCGGCGGCAAGCGATGTCCGGTGAGCTTGCCGGGGTTCGCAAGCTGGCCGAGCCAGCCTTCGCCGAGGTCCACATCAGCGAGCCGCCCGCGTTGCCTGCTCCCATTGCACCGTTGGTCCCCGGCTTGATCGGGATCGAGCTGCCTTCGGGGATCAGGGTGACCGTGGACGCCACGGTCGATGCCGATGCCCTGTCGCGGGTGATCGGCGCGCTGGCACGATGATCCCGCTGCCGCCATCGACGCGGATATTCCTGGCTTGCGGCGCGACGGACATGCGCAAGGGTTTCGACGGCATTACTGTGATGACGCAGCAGGTTCTGGAGCAGAGCCCGCATTCCGGTGCGCTGTTCGCTTTCATCCGGCAGCCGTCGATCGGCCATCGCCGGTTCGGGCGCTTCCCGCCCATCTGCCGCGCGAGGAACAGCGGATCGAGCCTGAGCAGGGCAACTGCACTTGTCCCGACTGTGGCGGCGCGCTGCGGCCAGGCGCAAGCGCCCGTGAAGGCGATTGCCCGGGGCAAGGCGACCTTCGGCACGCTGGCCCATGTCGTCGTCTCCAAGTTCGACCATCATCTGCCGCTGTACCGTCAGGCCGAGATCATGGCTGCGCAGGGCATCGAGATCGACCGATCGACGCTGGCAGGCTGGGTCGGCCAGGCATCTGTCTTGCTCGATCCGATCATCAGCCGCATCCGCGAGGTCGGGCTGACAGCCTCGAAGATCCATACCGACGATACGCCGGTCCCCATGCTCGATCCGGGACGTGGCAAGACGGCAACCGGCAGGCTTTGGGCCTATGCGGTCGATGATCGGGGCTCTGGTGCCACGACGCCGCCACTGGTCTGGTACGAGTTCACCACCGACCGGACCGGCGCACATCCCCAAACGGCAGCTGGCCAGCTTCACCGGCTATCTCCAGGCCGATGGCTATGCCGGATATGACAAGCTCTACGACACCAACCGTGTCACCGAGGTCGCGTGCTGGGCACATTTTCGCCGGAAGCTATTCGATATCCACGCCACCAAGCCGACACCGCTGACCACAGACCTGCTGGAGCGCATTGGCCAACTTTATGAGATCGAGGCCGAGGTTCGCGGCCAGCAACCCGATGTCCGGCGACGAAGTCGGCAGGACCGCACTTTGCCATTGATCCAGGAATTCAGCAGGCATCTCGACGATGCCCTGCGGCGCCTCTCGCCCAAATCCGAGATGGCCAAGGCGATTGCATATGGCCACAAACGCTGGATCTCGCTGACACGTTTCCTTGCTGATGGCCGCCTGCAGATCGACAACAACATTGCCGAACGCGCCATGCGCTGTGTGGCTCTGGGCCGCAAGAATTGGCTGTTTGCCGGATCGAAGGCTGGTGGCGATCGTGCAGCCGCCATCTACACAGTTATCGAGACGGCAAAGCTCAACGGACTCGAGCCGCAGGCCTACATCGCCGATGTCATCGCCAAGATCGCTGGCGACTGGCCAGCAGCGCGGTGGGATGAGCTCTTGCCCTGGAACTGGCGGCCGACAGTGCACAATGTAGCTGAAGCTGCATAATCCAAGCGGGGCGATTTGCGCGGTTGGATCGTTGCCCAACAATCCAAACTGTTGCACATATTGCGCTATGAGCATTTCAATCAACTACGCCTCTCAGCGCAACGAAGTTTGGCAGTGGTATTGGCGTACTTGGCGTCACAGCCTCTGGAAGACACACTGCAGCATTTTCATCGCAGTAATTGTAGCGGCCTCTCTCGGAATTTTTGGCGGCGTGCCGACTGGATGGACGGGCCTCGCTCTGGTTGGCGCCATCGGTATCTTGCCGTTAGCGGGCTTCGTGTTGTTTCCAATGCTCAAATTCAAACCGGAAGTGCGGACCCTTGCGGTCGATGGCGAAGGTATAGCCACCACCATAGGCAAACGCAGCGCTACTATACCTTGGGCAGAAATAGCCGATGTTCGAGAAGACGGCGATGCCCTCATAATCCAGCGGCGCAACCTCAACGCATTTATTGTCCCGGCCCGCGCGTTTCAGTCAGCAGAAGCCAAGCTGCAATTCCGAGATTTCGTGAAGGCAAAGGTCCTCTCTACCGATAGCTAAGCGAGACCCAGCCAGTGCAAAAATTTCGACGGTCTTCAGGCCACGCTTACGATTGAGCAATCAGGATCCGATCGAAGGGGTCCTTGTGGATGGTGGGAGCCCATCCACCGCGATGGCATGCTCGCCGATGATTGGCAGCTCATGATAGACATTGTCCATCAGGCCCGACACAAAAGACGCGCACCGACCCTGACGTCAGGGCGGCCCAGACCGCGTTTAAAGGCAATCTCCCAGAGACTTGCGGCGCTGAACGTCAAGTGGTTGTCGGCATTCTCGATCTCAGCGAGGGCGGCACGCGGAGGCTTTTCGGGCTCGCCCGCCGCCCAGAGCAGAAGATGGGTATCGAGAAGAAGTGGCCGCCAAACAGCTTCTCGATTTCGTCATCGGCCATGCGATCAAAATCGTGCGGAACTGAAAACCGCCCGGCCATAAACCCCACCCGACGCATTTCGCCGGCCGCAGGTGCGTCTATGGCAACGACCTTAACCATCGGCTTGCCGGATTTGGCGATAATGAAGGATTCGCCTTTGGCCCCCTGTCGACAAGACGAGACAGATGTCTTGGCCTCGTGGATATTGACGGTGCGCATTGCGGGCCTCTGACTTAGTCCATGGAACTTAGTCTACTCGGCCCCTTTTTTTTTACGCGTGTTGCAGTCTGTCAAGGGGAAGTATCCCGGTTGCGGCCGATCCTTTCGTATCGGCCGCATGGCAAGACTTCAACAAAGACGCGTAATCGATTGTCTGAACTGCATGTTTGTTGGGACTGCGTCACACCTGATGTTGGCCGAACCTGTTGGTCCGGCATGCGACGTCGGAGTTCACAGGAGCGATTTTTGCCGAGCAGATGCTCTGCGTTGCGCTAGGAGCCGAAAGCGAAACGTCCGCTTTTAGGGCGCTGCGCCACGGCGGCGACGAGCCCGACACTGTACCGAAGGCGATCGACGCGACGGGCGCCAAGGGCCTTACCTGACTCTATGTTCCCTTCACGATTCTCGGTTTAGTCGGTCGGCGGGATTGAGCCGCGCTCTCGAGGGCCAGGGCCAACCGCTTCTCGTCTTCGATGGCGCGATCCACTGCCTCAATTTCCTCTTGGAGCACCTTCAGCTCGGCTCCGTAGCTGGAGCCGTCGCTGTCCCCGATCTGAAAGCCACTTGCCCGCATTGCGTCGCGAGTATGGTGCACGTTACGGACTCCTTCGCGCCGCGTCGCGACCAAGATTTCCCTAAACTCTCCAAGACGTTCAACGTGATTGCGAGCCATTGCGTTCTCCTATTTCGTCGTCATCGTCGCCGACGGCGATTCAGAACGGCTAAAACCTACGGAGATAC
This sequence comes from Mesorhizobium sp. M0437, assembly GCF_040321335.1. Classification (NCBI taxonomy): domain Bacteria; kingdom Pseudomonadati; phylum Pseudomonadota; class Alphaproteobacteria; order Hyphomicrobiales; family Phyllobacteriaceae; genus Mesorhizobium; species Mesorhizobium sp. M0437. The sequence continues at coordinate 16,983 of NZ_JAMYRK010000033.1, read as the reverse complement.
TCTCGACAAAGCATGAGTGCGGAAGCTCAAATTTGAATGTCTTGCAATAGCGTGAAGCGCAGCAGGTGGAAATTGGCTTCGACCCGATCGATCTCAGACCAAATGCAGACACTTTCGGCCGAGCGCGTCTGCGGCTCCCCCAACGGGGCCATCCGCTCATGTAATCAGTAAAATTCGAGTGCGAGAATGGCCCGGGCCATGGACGTCCCGCCATTTCTGGTCGAGTTTGACCTGCGGCCGAGGCAGGGCAGGCTTCGGCGCGTTGGTTGTGTAAAGCATCTCAAGCAACCGCTCTCCGTCGATCAACTCCAGATGCAGCCTTGACTTCGTCTCTCGGGCCTTCCTCGGTAGCGCTCGCTCTACTTTCGAGAACGAGAGGCGGTGGTGACAAATATCCCCTGCCCGGCACTCGCGAAGACCTTGCTCCTACGAAGTTTCGCACCGCTTTGACGGATTCCGCATCGGTCGTGATGTTGCACTGCCCTCTGGATGACGCGGTTGTCACGCAAAGGCAGGAAACGGCGTAACGAAAGCGAACGCGAAATTTCAAACTGAGACACACAACCGGGATAGAACCGGGTAGACAGCATGCCGAAACGGAACGCAAGAACGGGTGCATAAGATGACGCCTCAGCACCTTTTTGTTAGCTAATGCTAGTAACAGGCGTGTAATTGCTTCAACATGTGGCCGAAGCGGCAATCGGAAAAGGGAATGCCGCGGCGCCAAGCCCTGCCGCGGTCGTCCTTGCGGCCCTTTCGTCGTCAGGATTCTTGGTTCCCTCGAGCGCACATGATGCCCCGTCCGGATGGAGCTATCCGCCGGCCTGCTGTCACGGCGACGCCGAACATGGCGAGTGTCAGCGAATCCCAAACGGCGCGGTTCATGTTCGTCTCGGTGGCTGGGTTGTGATCCTGAGGGCCGGGGATCATCGGAAGATCACGCGGCAACAGCGATATTTCATCCCATATGGTGATGAGATTCCGTCGCAGGACGGCGACTATCATATATGCCTCCATCCGACCCAAGAGCATGAGAACTGTTTTCTTGTCCCGCCGGACTCGATATGATCCGGGAGCCAGCGCGAGCTGCGGCTGAGATGCGGATAGCGCCGCGCCCAGTGCCGCCCGACGGCTTCGATGATGCGTGTAAGCGAAAATCCAAATTTCCCGAATCTTGCGGATCTTCGCTGGGGTGCCGCCTCAGTTCGTACCAAACATGCGCGCCACCCCGCGAAACGTCGCCTCAGTCGAGGCTGGCCGGCGACGAGAACGGCCGATTGGCGTCCACCATGAAGATGGCCAGCTCATCAAGAGCGGTTGTGCCGGCGCTGAACACCTCCATCGGCATGTCGACCCCCTGTCCGACCATGGTCGTGCCGGCTTCGGCATAGCTCACTCCGGGGGGCGTTCTTTGGCCGAGCTTGCCGCCCAGCACATAGAAGGCCTCCGGTCCCGGATGTGTATGGATCGGCATCTTGGCACCGGGCGCTCCACCGGCACGGTTGACGCGCAGCAAATATTCGCTCGGACAGATCGGCGGAACAGGCCCGATCTCGACACCTTGGTCCCGGCAGGAGTGGTGCCATCCTTCGGCCGAGCGTGAACAGCCAGGCCTTGCAAAATCATGGTTCTGATGCGTTGTCGCAGTAATGGAAGGTGGCGAGATAGCCGGGGAGTACGCGCATGAACTCCTGTTGATGGGTCCAAGCTCTGCACTCCGCCATGGAGGTCATGGGTTTCACGTCGGGGAGCCTGATTAGCTCCCCCTGGTTGGTCAGAAGGATTGTGACAGCGATGGCGGTGAACATGGCCCGGTTATCCATCGATTTAAGGCTGGCGACACAATAACCGCCGGGGTTGGGACGGACGTCGTCTGAGGCAACCTCGTTGACATGGTCAGGACCACAGAATCTCGCGATGCGGGGATCCGGTTTTGCAGCCGTTTGCGTTGCCAAAAGAAGAGCGAGAGCGATGATGAGCTTGGTGCGATTCATGTCGTCCTCCGTTTCATCCGGTGCTGCTGGGATCGCTTGGAGGCGAAGGCCGAATGGGCTAAACTAGGAAGCGCGCCAGGAAGGTGAAATGTCCCGAACGGCCCCTGAAATTGACCTGAAATCTGCTGAAACGATCACGTTTCGCGGTTTTGCCTTCCTGACGAAAAGCAAAGAACTCCGAACCGTCGAAGGCAAAGCGGTCAATCTTCGCAGCCAGTCCGCCGAGGTGCTCTCGGTGCTCGCGGCGCGACCGGGCGAAATCGTGTCCAAGGATGCGCTGATGCAGGCGGTTTGGCCCGAGACCTTCGTGACCGACGACAGCCTCACTCAATGCATTGCCGATATTCGCCGCGCATTGAGGGACGACGCGCACGTGATCGTGGAAACCCTCCCAAAGAGAGGCTACCGGCTGAATGCCAATCCGTCGGACGCGGCGGACGCAAACGCCGCAGCCGACACGGAACGTGCCAAGACACGATTCTCGCAGCGCGGCTTCATTCTTGCTGCAATCGTTCTCGCTCCGGCAGCGATCGGCGCATACTACGGCGCGGAAATATGGCGAGCCGCTCCAGTTCCTTCGAGCGACATGCCGAGGATTGCGATCCTTCCCTTCGACGACTTCAGTACCGGCGCGGATAAGGGATATCTCAGCGATGCCGTCGCCGAGGGGATCATCACCGAGCTTTCGCGGAGCAAGACTTATGCCGTCATCGCCCGAAACTCGAGCTTCAGGTACCGCGACCAGCCGGTCGACACCAGGAAGATCGGAGATGAACTCGGCGTCGACTACCTGCTCGAAGGCAGCCAGCAGAAGGTCGGAGACCGGCTGAAAGTGACCGCCCAGTTGCTGAATGCGCATGACGGATCGCATGTCTGGGCCAACACCTACAACCGGGAGATTGGCAATTTTTTCGTCGTCCAGGAGGAAATCATCCGCACGCTTGCGGATCGGGTCGGGCAGAGAATCCAGCGCCCGCTGCCAAGGAGTGACGCCGCGCAGGTCAGCGCGCTCCGCTACTACCTGATGGGAAGGGCCGAGTTGATGGGAAGGGCCGAGATCAATTTCTCTGCCGCGGGGAACGATCTGCTAAGGCAGTTCAGCCTCAAGGCGATCGAAGCGGATCCGAACGCCCAGTTCGGCTATATCGGGATGGCCTGGTCCTATCGCAATGACGCGGTATTCTGGCACAAGCAGGAAAATAACCCCGACGAGGCGTTGAAGCGGGCTGCCGAATACGCCGACAAGGCTATTCTACTCGCTCCCGACGATTCCGAGGCGCATAACATCCGCGCCAGCATCCACACCGAAGCCGGCGAGATGGAGCAGGCCCTTGCCCGGTACGATCAGGCGATCGCCCTGAACCCCAGCGACTCGAATATCCTCGTCATGAGTGCAGGCGTGCTGCTGAACGTTGGCCGCACGGACGAAGCGATTGATCGGATCGAGCAGGCCAAGGGCATCGATCCCTTCCACCCCGACTGGTTCCACTGGCAGATGGGCTGGGCGCTCTACGAAAAGAACGATTGCGGGGCTGCGCTGACGGCGATGCGGAAAATGTCTAGAATCCCGAGCGGCGCACAGCGCATGCTTGCCGGGATCCACGCTTGTCTGGGAAACAAGCGGGAAGCAAAGCAAGCACTTGCGGTTTTCCTCAAAGACTCGCCCGGCGACTCCATCAGCAAACAACGCAGGCAATGGGAGAAAAACTACCTCGCCCCCGGGGCCCTCGATCGCTGGATCGGACACATGCGGTTCGCGGGGTTGCCGGAGTGAACGGCTGTCCGGTTGTGGCCCGGCAGAAGTCCGATTGGCCGCATAAAAACCGTTGAAGCCTTTGTGTTGTGGACGGTGGTTGCCCTCAAAGCAAGATCATCCTTCATAGGAATATTGGGTGCGGGAAAGTCGGCAATGGGGCCGACTTGCGCCATAGTGCGCTCGCACCCCAACTTCTGCGACGGGCCCGATGGCTGCCGTTCATCGGCGATGCCTCGAACTTCCGCAGATGGCGCATTTGGTCCTTATCGGCTGCCGCAGAGCCAATCGCTCTCGAGTGCAGGCACTCCAGTGGAGTCCAGACGTTGGATTGGACCCTCGACCTCTACAAAAGCACACTGAGCTTCCAGTCGGGCTACGAAGCGATCGCTTCGGCGAGAAGTCGTCGTTCTCAATCGGGCGACGGGGGATACATCGGCGAAGACGGCATAAGGGAGGATGCGCCAGACCGAGCCGACGGAATGGTCGTAGCCAAGGCCTTGGAGCGCATAGCGCCTGGCTGGGAGGCCGCCGCCAGTCAGACTTACGCAGCGCGTCGCTGAGCGAGGTGGAGACCCGAACGGGCTCGACGAGGGTCCACGGCGGTCACAATGTTGTGGTGGTGATCGCAGTAGACGCGATCCGGCGAAGTTGGCCCAGCACAAAAACGATAACCACCGGGTACTGACGGGTCTTCGCTCACCGGGAAGCGGCATTGATAGAGGCCTAGCTGAATGAGGGGGACATCTCTCGAAGTTAGTCTGATATTTTCAGGCATGATGGTTTCCTAGTTCGTAGCAATTGCCGGGTGACGGCCGCAGTGCGACCCGTCAGGGGCGAGCTTCTCTCGTTTGGGAGGCTATGGATCACCATATGGTGTTGGCAGCACCGTCAATGAAGCCCGACGCCCTGCTTCTGAAGCCAATAGTTTGCGACTTAAGGCCACACCCGCAAACGCATTAGCAATCTACCATCTTGTCCCCGAGGCACCCGCCCGCCGCGGTTTTCCGGCTAATTCGTGCCGTGTTCGCTGGAGGTATCACTCCTCTCTGAATCCTGCAGTGAGGCGTGGCGAAATCCGAACTCGCCCCGTAGATGCTTGACGTGGGCTTTCAGCCCGGCCTGACCCATGGTCGCCGGCCGCTTTTTGCCCTTCGGCGGTGGCCCGGCGTGCTCTTGGACACGCTTCCACAGCCGTTCGCGCATCTCCTGGTTCAAGGTGATGAAAGCCGAACCGGCATATTTTCCGGGACCGGGCTTCGCCAGCAAGGCGAATGCCGCCTTGCCCGGCTCGCGCTCGACGCCCAATAGTTCGTATTCCTGGACTGTGAAGCTCTTCGTCTTCAGCCAATTCGTCGTCGGGCCGCTTCGATACGGGCTGTCGGCGCGCTTCGAGACGATGCCCTCAAGGCCCGCTTGGTCGGCAACATAGGCGGCGGTAAGTGCAAAGAGGCTCGCAATCCAAACACCACGCATCACACGCTCGGGCGGTCTGCGCATTGTAAACACCGAGAACGCGTTGGCTTAAGCGCAAATCCTAGGGAACATGCTAGAATGTGCGGCTTCGCTCAACTTGAGCAAATGTCCCCAACGACATCTAGGACGCGCTGATTTCCGCTTCTTGAAAGCTTGTTATCATGATAATTTTCAGTCTCCTCGCTTAAGAATATATAGACATTTCAGTCAAACCGGCGGGGGATGGGGAGGATAGGATGAAACTGTTATCGCTTGTTGTCGCAGCTACGTTTTCACTTGCTATGTCCGCTTGGGCCGAGGATCTACCAAGTAGCGCGAAGAAAGCATCGATGGAAGAATTTAAGACTTTTGCTAATGGGAAAAAGGTAAATGTAATTATATACGACGCTGGAGCTGCCATAACTGCCACTCTTGTCTGGAACTGGAAGAAAAAACAGATCATTGGCGAAGCTTTGGTGAACAACAAAACTAAGATAAAGGTCAAAGTTCCATTGACTTTCGACGGCGACAAGGCCTGTTCACAAGACCAAGGTAAACCAGTTTGTCATCTTATCTACATTGACAACGACAAATTTTACGAGGTGCGCGACGACGGCAAAGTCCACGCGACTTCAACGTTGGTTCAATGAGACGGACCACGTCCGTGGTTTGGTCGTCGTTTGCACGGACCCGCAAATGCCGGCCCTATTCAGTACGCTTGTCAAGTCTTACGACACCTGCACACTCGCCTCCGACTCGAGAAAACTCACCGCTGCCTTTCGCACCTTGAAGCCTGCCGATGATATGGTTTTGCCTTGGCGCACCATCGTCATCGACGAAACTTAAATAGATGTCGAATGCCCCGTCGGCGGTGATTGTTCCGGCCAAAGGCACCATCGCTGAAATTTCCGTTCCATCGATAAAGATTGTCGTTGACTGTTCAGTGTAATCGCAGGCGGAATTACCTGCGCGCCGCGTCAGTGCCCACGCGCCATCAAAAGCCTTTACCTTGACCGGAGCGCAGACACGTTCTGGGATATTCTTGATTACGCGCAACACCTCTTTCGTCGGCTCCAGGCTGGCAAGCTTCAATCCCCGCTGCTCGGCAAAGGCTTGAAGAGCTTTCCGACTTCCCGGTCCCCATTTGCCGTCTGCCTGTCCGACAAGGCAGCCGACTCGCGTTAGCTCTGTTTGCGTTGCCTTTGTCAACGCGCGCGGATCAGCCAAAGCTTGCGTCACATCTAAATCAGGATGAGCTTCTGCAACCGCCACGCCCGCGATGGAAATCGAGGGGGCTTTGCCACGATCTTTTGCTGCCTGTTCGATCTCGTCGATCTTCAAGCTGGCTAACGCCGCAAAGGCGCCGCTTGGATACTGTCTGAGATAGGCCTCAAAGAAGCGCTTGTCCGTTTTTTCCTTGATAGTCTCCCAATAGGCGACTTCTACGTCCCCTCCTTTCGCACCCGCCGTGACAGCGGTGTTTCCGGACAACGGTTGCAAAATGACGTCGCCCGTCAGCGAGGAGTTGTCCCATGGCACTTGCTTGCCGTCGGTTGCTTCAAGCACATCCCTACGGACGTTGATGAGGTCGCGGGAGATGTCCTGGCCAGGCGTACCAAGATTCTTCAGCAGCGCAGATGTGAACGGCGAGTTCCTTCCCTCGCCGTCCAGCGCAACGTTCCCGGGCTGCGTTGCAAAGGCTATGAGCGATCCAACGCCCGTGCCTAGCTTTGCCAAGCCCCGACCGACCGACCCTGATCGCGTACCCATCGAGCGCCCAAGGTTCTGTGAGAAAGGACTGTCCCGGCAAGCATCCAAAAATACCAGGTTGACCTTCGTGGTTCGCTCCATGGCCGACAAGACGAGGTCCATGGGCACGGCTTCGAAGTCGAGGTCGTTATATGTGGATAGCCGCGCATCAACGGGAGCCATGTAGTTGGTGCCGTTCACCTGGACGCCATGGCCGGCATAGAAGAGAAGCGCCATGTCGGCACCATCCAGCTTGCCGATGAAATCTCGAACCGTGCCGCGCATCCCGCTCAGATCGAGGTCCTCGCCTGCAACCACCTCAAAGCCCAACGCCTGCAGTTTTGCGGTCATATCCACCGCATCATTTTTTGGATTGGAAAGTGGAACCGCGTATCTATAGGCAGAATTACCGATGACCAGCGCTACGCGCCGTTCTGCCCACGCTTGGGCGCTCAGCGAAACTAGAAGAAGCGCAATGGCGAAGCGAAGCGCCATCATGGCTGATATCCTTAGTCTCAGCTCATGCAGCGGATTCACCAGTCGATGGACAGGATAAAACCGGAGCAGTCTTGCGAGACTGAGCCCGGTGCTTCGCAGTGTCAAGTCCAGCGGATCTAGCGAAGGGCCCACCGCTAGCCCACAGTTCGTCAGCGGTCTATGCTGTGTAGATTCACGCCGATAGACACCGAAACGAATTGCACGCAGCTTGGCCGTCTTCACGCCGATCGGAATGGTTCAAAAAGGGCGCCTTCTCGCCTCGCTCGGATTCTTTTTCATTCTGGGCGCCTGCATTGCCACATTCTCTCCCTCAGGCGAGAAACTGCTGCGCGACGTCTTGATGACGACCATCTCGCCCTTCGTCGCGCCCCCGACAGACATCGTGATCGTAACGATCACAGAGCAGACATTGGAAAGGTTTCCCTATAGATCGCCGCTGGATCGGGGTGCCTTGGCCGACCTCGTGCAGAGAATCGATAAGGCTCATCCGAGAACAATAGGCATCGACTTGCTTTTCGATCAGCCAACCGAGGCGGAAAAGGATCGGCGCCTAGCTGAGGTTATCGAGGCGGCCGAAAGTCCGGTAATTGTCGCATCTGCATCACACGGGGACGACCTTACCGACAAGCAACTGTCGTATCTTAGTCGCTTCGCGCCAAGCGCCATCCGCGGACTGGCCGCCCTGTCTCATGATAGGGTCGACGGGGTTGTGCGGGAAGAATTTCCCGGGCGCGTGGTGAATGGCAACTGGCAACCTAGCTTTGCATCAGCGCTTGCGCAGACCGCCGGCATATCGACATCGCAAGCTGCGGAGAAGATGGTCTACTATCGGTCTACAGGCATTCATCCGGCACGATGGACAATATATCCGGCACACGCCGCCGCTTTCGCGCCCCCGGCCTGGTTCGCCGGGAAGTTCGTTTTGATCGGCGTTGACCTCCCGCTGCAGGATCGTCATGCAACCCCCTTTGCCGTGCTGAACGGCTCTGTTGCCGGAGCGCTGCCGGGTGTCGTTATTCATGCCAATGCGCTGGCGAGATTGATCAAGGGCGACAAAATCATTACGCCAGAGGCGGTGGCGGCGTTTGCGCCCTTCGTTCTCGCGACGGCGCTCTGCATCTGGGTCGCTTGGCTCCGCATATCAGTGTTGGTGAAACCTGTGGTCATCATCGGCGCAGTCGTTTCGGTTTTGATCTTAGAAGCAACCGCGTTTGCCAAGGCCGGAATTCTGTTACCTATGGTCGCGCCGTCGATGCTGCTGCTAGGGCTCTCCGGATTCGTCGCCATTCTGGCATGGCACCGGGACTCGAAAGAAAGGCGTTTCGTCCAGAACGCGTTCTCTCAGTATCTCAGCCCGGCAGTCGTGGCAGAGCTAGTCAGCAAGCCGGCGTCGCTGCGCCTCGGCGGATCCGAACGCTTGATAACGTGCGTGTTCACCGACCTTGAGGGATTCACCAGTTTGGGCGAACGGACGGAACCAGAGGTATTTGCTACGGTTCTGAATGAATACCTCGAGGCGGTTTGTGGTCTCTTCATTGAACATGGCGCCACGATAGACAAACTAATAGGCGATGCAGTCATTGGTTTTTTTGGCGCACCGGGTGTGCAGGAGGACCAAGCCGAAAGGGCCCTAAAACTAACGCTTGCTACCGTCGCGATGTCTCGAAGATTTCGGACAGATCTAAAGTCTAGAGGCCATGACGTTGGCGTCACTCGTATCGGCGTCCATCGAGGACCTGCAGTTGTCGGAAATTTTGGGGGCAATCGATTCTTCAACTACACGGCCATGGGCGATACGGTGAACACCGCTGCCAGGCTCGAAGGCGCGAACAAGTTTCTAGGTACCGTGAACTGCATCAGCGAGGAGGTGGCGAACTCTTCCGATGACTACCTGCTTCGGCCGTCCGGTGTGTTGTGTCTGAAAGGCAAGACTGAGTGGATCTCAGCCTTCGAGTTGCTGGAAGACGGGCGTATGAATCGCGAGATGGTGGAGGCTTACTCGCAAGCTTACTTGCTGATGTCCGCGCGCGACAAGACTGCCGCTGCTGCCTTTGCATCGCTGGCCATTCAATATCCCAACGATGCGCTCGTTGCTTATCACCTTGGGAGACTGAAGCAGGGTGAGGCTGGCGATAGGATCTATCTTGAAGGCAAGTAAAACAAGCGTATGGTTGAACGTGCGTCATGTATCGGCAACCCAAAATCATTTTCCTACTGGCTGCGGCCATCGCAGCAGTTGGTTCCTGCTCGAGCGCTCTTGCGGCCAGCGAGTATGTCGTTGTCGCTGTCGATCCTCCCGCGGACAGCCCTCAGCTCGGCAAACTGTTCAGACTGGGCGACCTCGTGCATATCGAGGGTGGATCGACTGTCACTTTGATGGGTGACGATGGCTCGGTCACTGCGTTGCCGGGACCTGCCGATATTGTGGTGACTGACGACGCATCGGATTCTGGATCAACGTCTAACGGGGCGGCAGGCGCTTCTTCGAGTTTGACTGCGATTTCGGATCTATTGGGGAATGCCGCTGGTCAGCTCCAAACCATAGGTGGATCTCGTGGCGTTCCCGACACGACGGCCGCCACCTTGGAACCTTGGATGGTACCGGTCGAAAATGGTCTGACAGGCTGCGTTTATGACCTCAAACTGGAGCTTTGGCGCCCACCGGGGCACAGGGCGGATGTTTCGGTTGCCTATAACGAAGAGTCGCTGGCGACAAGCTTGGTCTGGGACAAGGATACCCCAATTTTGGCAATTCCCGGAAACGTGCCACCGGATCTTCGATCCGTTGGGTTGGTGATCGACGATAAGTCGTTTCGAATGCCTATCGTGCATTTGCCCACCGGCTTCAGCCCGTCGGATCATGTGGGACTGTATGCCTGGATGATAGGAAGCGGTTGTCTTCTTCAGGCATCCGCACTGATCCGGAACTTGGCTAACCGATAGACCACCAGGGGTGGTCACTTCACGGCGCACTGGAAGCGGTAGAGGCGCGCCTTCGCGTCAACCACCGTCATATCGAGGCAACTTCTCGATGGCGCGCTAAGGAAAGCGATCGCCTTGTGCCCAGCGTGTACCCCGACTGAAAGTTTGCGGCGCACGAATTTAACGCTTTCGTTGACGTAGACTTGGACGGTTGCCGAATAGCGGCTGAAGTAGATACGCAGGTGGCAAAACGTCGTGCTCTGTTGCGAGGCTATGCTGGATCAGGTGATCCGTCCAGAAGAGTTCTTCCTGCAGAACCGGCGATCTCGAGATGCCACCGACCCTCCGCATGCCCCCTCGGAACGCTGGAAGAGGGATGGTGCGTCGCACAAAAATATTGCAATGCACTATAAATGCCGTAACGTCAGTTTCGTAAATGAACGAGACGGCTTTTGTGAAAGGCCGTCCACCGGAAAGGATGGAAACTATGGCCAAGACCGCTGACACCGTTGAAAATACCTCATTCCCCACCTTCGACGCGTCGAAGGCTGCCGACCAGGTCCGCGCTGTCGCCGAAAAGGGCGTCGAGCAGTCGAAAGAAGCCTATGCGAAATTTGCGTCAGGCACCGAGACGACCCAGAAGGCTCTGCAGTCGAGCTTCGAAACCGCCAAGACCGTCGGCAACGAGTTGTCGCTGAAGACAATTGCTGCTCTGCGCGCCAATGCCGAAGCCGGCTTCTCGCACCTCGAAGCCCTGGTTGCCGTGAAGTCGCCGTCCGAGTTCATCGAACTGCAGACTGCCTTCTTGCGCACGCAGCTCGAAAAGACCGTCGAGCAGGCCAAGGAATTTCAGGCCGTGACGACCAAGGCTGCCGAAGATGTATCGAGGCCGATCAAGGATGTCGTTGAAAAGGCGATGAAAGATCTCAAAGTCGCCTAATTGAGTCTAAGCGATCGGAAATAACCGCGAAACAACACCTTCTCCAGCCGGTCTTTTTCCTTTTGGCTGGATGCTCTTTGGTGCCTGCGTTGCCATGGCGGTGCGGGCATGGCTCTCTCGGCTGCGATCATCCGCACAATCTGACGGCGGCGAGCGACGAGGCCGGCCAGGGCCTCGGCTTCGGTGCCGCGCAACGGGCACTTGCCGCTTGCTCGACCCAACGAAGGCAGCGTTACAGCAGCATCGGTGGTGTCGGTCCTGGCCCGCTTGCCGAGCGCATTGGCGTAGGCTGTCACCTGCCCCGGATTGACCACGACAACCGCCAGGCTAGACTAACACCCTGTCCAAAGCGGCAACGGCTAAGCGCGATATCCTGCCCCATTCTTGGCACGTCGAGCCTTGACATTCGCCTGCGGCAAATTCAGCTGGGCCTTCGTTGCACGGATGGCGGTGCGACGCGGCCTTTCGTCTGTGAGCGGCAGCGCGGACGCCGTCAAACGGCAGAAACTTCAAATCCATCATGTTGGCTCATTGCCAAAGCGCCGCTTCAAGACAACAATGACCTCGACGCCGGCGCGCCAGACGCGCACAAAAAAGAGCGTTGGAGGAAATGGAGGAGGAAGCCGCTGGCCAAGTCACGGACGCGCTATGCATGCGGCGTTTCGGTGCTCACGACCGACGAATCTGACGCGGATGCGTTCGCCCGGGCGGTGGCAGCGGAAGCAGCGGCCATTGACGCCGGGTTTGCCCTCCTGTTTTTCTCGCAGAGCCTCATAGAGGCCGTCGCCCTGTCGGAAGCGCTGAAGACCCACGCGCCGGCGCTCCACTATGCCGGCTGCTCGACAGCCGGTGAGATAACGCCCAAGGGGCTGGAGGAAGGCCAGATCCTGGCTATGCTGCTTCCCTCCGTATCGTTTTCGGCAGCCAGCACCATGGTCGAAAATCTGTCCTCATCGGGCATGGACGGGATTACCGGCGAAGTCGAGGCGCTGAGGCGTTCGTTACACGAGCGCCTCGGGCACGAGCGAGCCGACACCACTTTCGCGCTCTGCTTGATCGACGGCCTGTCTTATGCCGAAGAAGCGGTGACCTCCGCCATCCATTGGGGGCTCGACGACATCCCACTGATCGGTGGGTCGGCTGGCGATGATTTGAAATTCGAGACAACACGGCTGATCTCGAACGGCAAAGTGACTTCCGACAGCGCCATCATCGTGCTGGTCACCACGGAAATTCCTTTCCACGTGTTCAAGACCGACAATTTCGTTCCTACCGACGAGAAGCTGGTGGTGACGGCATCCGATCCCGACCATCGCATCGTGCGCGAATTCAACGCCACCATTGCCGCCGAGGAATATGCCGCCTCGGTCGGCGTTGTCGCGCAGATGCTGACGCCACTGAGTTTTGCCTCGCACCCGGTGGTGGTGAAAGTCGGCGGCGAATTTTACTGCCGTTCAATCCAGAAGATGCACGCGGACGGCTCGCTGTCGTTCTTCTGCGCCATCGACGATGGTGTCGTGCTTGCCGTCGCCCAGCCTAAGGACATGGTCGAGGCGACCCGCGCCGCGCTCAGCGACGTCAGCGAAAGGCTTGGCGGCATTGACCTGATCCTCGGTTTCGACTGCGTGCTGCGCCGGCTCGACGCGCGCAATCGGCAGGTCTATCGCGAGATTTCGGAACTCTACAAGGTCAACAACGTCCTCGGCTTCGGCACCTATGGCGAACAGTACCGTTCGATGCATCTGAACCAGACCTTCACCGGCATCGCCTTCGGTGAACGCAATGCGGCCGAAGCGGCGGAGTAGGAAATCCGGGATGCCGCTCAGGAACATCGACGACCTGGAAAGGCTGAAGAAGATCAACGCCGCGCTGATCAGCCGCGTCGAGCGTTCCATGGACCAGCAAGGCAATGCCTTTTCGCTGTTCCAGACCGCCATTTCGCTTGAGAGCCGGGTGCGCAGCCGCACCGAAGAGCTGCATTCGACCTTGCGCCGGCTGGAGCAGTCGAACATCGACTTGAACGCAGCCAAGGAAAACGCCGAGCTGGCGAACCTGTCCAAGACCAGGTTCCTGGCGGCCGCCAGCCATGACGTGCTGCAGCCGCTGAACGCCGCGCATCTGTCGGTCTCGGCGCTTGCTGAAGTACAGACCAGCGAGGAAGGCAGAAAGCTGGTCCGCCAGGTCGAGCGATCGCTGGAGACGATGGAGGACCTGCTCCGCACCTTGCTCGACATTTCCAAGCTCGATGCCGGCGTCGTGCAGCCCGACATCACCGATGTCAGCCTGGAGACGCTGTTTTCGTCTCTGCGCTCGGATTTTCAGCCGGTCGCGGAGATGAAGGGGCTGACGCTGAAGTTCCGGCCGGTCGATGCGCTCGTTCGTTCGGACCGGACCTTGCTGCGCCGCATCCTGCAGAACATCCTGTCCAATGCACTGCGCTATACCCGCTCGGGCGGCGTGTTGGTCGGCACCAGGCATCGCGGCGACACGATCCGCATCGACGTCGCCGATACCGGCTGCGGCATCCCCGACGACCAGCGCGAGGCGGTATTCGAGGAATTCCATCGCGGCGTGATCCCGACGGATGCCGGGCTTGCCGCCGGCGGGCTGGGGTTGGGGCTGGCCATCGTGCGCCGCATCGCCGCGGCACTCGGCCATCCCGTCACGTTTTCGTCGAAGGTCGGACATGGCACGATATTCCATATCGACGTTCCGGTCGGGATCGGCGACACGGCCGATCCAATCGCCAGCACCGTCGACATGGAGCGGCCGCGCGGCTACGGTCTGTTCGGCACAAGGGTGCTGCTGGTCGAGAACGACATCGACGTGCTGCAGGCGATGACCTCCCTGCTCGAGCGCTGGCAATGCCTGGTGCGCCCCGCCACCTCGACCGGTGACGCGCTCGACTTGCTTGGCGATACCGACTGGTTGCCAGATATTGTCATAGCCGACCAGCATCTCGACGGCGGCGACCTCGGCACCACCACAATCGCCGAGGTCCGTGATTGTCTCGGTCGCGCCGTGCCGGCGCTGATCGTCACCGCCGACGGCTCGGAAAGTGTCGCCAAGGCCGCCCGCGCCGCCGGCATCGAGCTGATGCGCAAGCCGCTGAAGCCGGCCCAACTGAGGGCGTTGCTGGCGCATCTGCTGGCTTAGAGAATGGCTAACGCGATCCTCGATTACTTGGGAAAACCGGCGTCATCTCTTTTGACGTCACCGCCTTTTGAATCCTGGAAATTCAAACGAACTGTAGATCATGATCTTCCGGAAATCCGCATAGATTACGTTTCTGCGCGTCACAAATTTTCCTTCATCTGCGATCGCGATGAAAAAATAGACACCATATTCATAGAAGCTGACAATTTGGATCGAGACCTCCTTGAAATCCCCTTTTCATCCAGTCGCAACGACGTGCTGAATATCTTTGGCGTGCCCTCAAAAAGCGGCGCGGCACGGAGAGATCCTTTTTTGGGTGAATACGGCCCTTGGGACCGCTTCGACGAGGCGCATCATTCAATACATATCTCATATCACGCTCATGCAAACCGGATAACAAGGGTGACGCTTATGCGCGCCGACGCGGTGCCGTGACTATGCCGGGCATGCCCATGCGCGACTGAGGGGGCCCGTGAAACCCACAATGACAGTGCAGTTCTACGGCACCTTCGACTTGCCCGTCGGATGGGAAGACATAACTGACAACCTCCCCGAGGGATCGCCGCCTACCTTAGTTTAAAGAATCAGATGCCGGCGGCACCCTTCAATTCTCTATTGCGAAATATCGAAGCGGGAAAAGCCAAATGCAGATTTCGATGTTCTTAGAACGTTTATGGTCGAGTTTTGTCGAAACAATTTTCATAGATGTCGAGCGGATTTTTGAGAGAAAATTTGGCGACGTAATGTGTGTTGGCGTTTCGTCGCGGACTACAGATCAAACCTTATTGGCCTGGTATTTGTCGAATGGAAACGATTTTGCATTCGTGACCTACCTCGCGCAAGGCGAGGAATACGATCTCATCGATGAGGTAGGCGAAACGAGAGAAATCATTTCGTCTATATCATTCGGATAGGGAGCAGCAGATCAAACGCCTTTGAGACATTCACCTGATCGCAGCGCCTTGCTGCTTCGTTTGCAGGGGCATCGGCACCGACCCCTCAAAACCCCGCCGGATCGCGAAACAGCTCGGCATTGTCCAGCTTTGAGACCTCGATCACCGCCTGGGTGCGGCTGTAGACGTTGAGCTTGCGCAGGATTTCGGAGACATGCGCCTTGACGGTGGTCTCGCCGACCTGCAGCTCGTAGGCGATCTGCTTGTTGAGCAGGCCCTGGCGCAGCATCTGCAGCACTTTGAGCTGCTGCGGCGTCAGCGTAGCCAAGCGCTGCACCATCTCGGCGCGGTCGGTGCTGTCGGCGTCGCGCGGCCGGCCTTCATAAGTGTCGGGAACATAGATCGCGCCTTCCATCACCGAGCGGATGGCGGCGGCAAGGTCGCTCTTGCGCGCCGATTTCGGGATGAAGCCGGCCGCACCGTAGGACAGCGCCTCGGAAATGATCTTCGGTTCCTCATAGCCGGAGACGATGACCACCGGCAGGCGCGGATAACGCGTCCTGAGCTGCAGCAGCCCGTCAAACCCATGCACGTCGGGCATGCTGAGATCGAGCAGCGCCAGGTCGAACGGCTTGGCATCCGTCAGAAGCTCGAGCGCCTCGGCAATCGAGCGTGCCTCGACCGTGTCGACTTCCGGATAGGCCATCTGCACGGCACTATGCAGCGCCTCGCGAAACAGCGGATGGTCGTCAATGATCAGGAACCTGGCGCGATCGGTCATCAGCTTCATTTCGGTTTGGTCTGGCCTAGAATAGTCCTGCAACCATGGCCAGCTTATTGGCAAATAGTACATTGCCATCTTGGCCGGCTAAAGCAGAATGTGGCCATGATTTCCGCGGCGCCACGCGGCAGATGTGGCCGTTCTGAAATGCAATACCTTGCCCGGTGGCCCAAATCGACCGCATGTGCCGGCGACGGATCCATTGAAACAGAGACAGGTCGTGACCGACTTCCGGCTTCGCGTGACAGCCAGTGACCGCTGGCTTTCGCACTGTTGCCGGCCGCCACACGACGCTTCCCCGACGCCCGCCTTGTTCGCGGCCGCACCGATGGTATCGGCTGGTCTGGGGTCGCGCTGGTGTACGGGCTGGTTTCCTGGACAAAACGCAGCAAGCTGATGGTACTGCCGTTCAAGCCCCGCTAGGCGCTCGATCGTACTGGTATCGTACTGGTAAGGAGCCTTGCCGCCATCGCGCTTTGGGCGCGACTTTGCCCGCGATATCCAAGCTAGTCCACGATCTGGGCCGCGCCAAGCCAGAACCAACTGATACAGTCGCTGATCTTGAAGCTGTACAATCCGGTTGGACCAATTTCAGCATATTCCCGTTGAGCCCAACGCCCCCCGAGGCTGACAGCACGTCGGCAATGACTTACGAAGCGTGTCCGTCTACGCGCTCGCCTGCGTTCGTTCCGACGCCTGGGACCGGGCGATTTCGTCCGGCCCCAAAGATAGTGTCTGATCACTCGTTAGGCCGGCAACGCGCCGGACCGCTTGGCCGTCCAGGTGGCGATATAGTCCATCAGTCCTGGATTGAGGCAATCATAAGGTTCGAGCCCGATCGA
>NZ_JAMYRK010000032.1:0-66974 GCF_040321335.1 Mesorhizobium sp. M0437 | reverse complement strand
GATCGTGTTAACTTCCATTGTGGACGCTCCCTCTCTTACGGTGGCTGTCAAACACCACCATTCTGGCACATCGATGCCGTCGAGGGGGCGTCCACATGGGGTAATCGCGGGAGCGACGCGCCCTGGAACCGATCATAGTCTTGGAGGGTGGCTGTTCCCCGATAAGATGAAATACGGGCTCACGACTGGACGCCGGGCCCAGCATCAACGGAGAACAGCCATGGAAGAACATATCGGTCTCGACGTGTCGATGAAAGAGACGGCAGTGTCGATCCGCCGTGAAGGCGAACGGATCTGGCGCGGGAAGTGCGCATCTGATCCCAGGATCATTGCCGAGCTTGTCCGCAAGCGGGCGCCGGCCGCAAAGCGCGTCGTGTTCGAAACCGGCCCGCTGTCAGTTTGGTTCTATCATGCGCTGCGCGCCGAGGGATTGCCAGCCATCTGCATCGATGCGCGCCATGCCAAAGCCGCTCTCGATATGGCGGCGAACAAGACGGATGCGAATGACGCCGATGGTTTGGCGCGTCTTGCTGAAGCAGGATTCTTTCGCGAGGTGCGCGTGAAAGGCTTCGACAGTATGTTGACCCGCACGCTCGTGGCAGCACGCACTCGGCTGGTCCGGATCACCGTCGAGCTTTCCAACCAGATCCGAGGGATCATGAAAACGTTCGGCTTGCTCGTTCCCGCCGGTAAGGGAACTACATTCGAAAAGAATGTCCGGAGCCTTCTTATCGATCAGAGCGAGCTTGCTCCTGTCGTCCTACCGATGTTGGAAGCCTGGCGCAGCATTCGCATCCGTGCCGCCGAGCTTGGGCGCCAGCTTGTCGCAGATGCACGTCAAAGCCAAGCATGCCGCATACTCATGTCGATCCCCGGCATCGGCGCCATTACCGCAACCTCTTTCGCCACTGCCATTGAAGATCCGGGCAACTTCAAGAAGTCCCGCTCTGTTGCCGCTTGGATCGGCCTGACAACTCGCCGCTACCAATCGGGAGAAGTCGATTATGACGGCCATATATCCCGACGCGGCGATCGACATTTGCGGGGACTTCTCTATGAGGCTGCGGCGGTCATCCTGACACGCAGCTCGATCGACAGCAGCCTGCGCACGTGGGGCCTCAAGCTCCGGGAGAGGGTTGGCTTCAAACGAGCTGCCGTGGCTGTGGCGCGCAAACTGGCGGTGATAATGCATTCGATGCTCAAGACCGGTGAGTTCTTTGATCGAAATGCAGGCGCCACAGCATGAAATCTTGCGAATAGCGTTCAGGATCTGAGCGCCTGAGACGTCCCTGCCGGGACGTGAGCCGAGCCATTCCGCTGATGGGGTTGCACCGCTGTCTCAGCAAAGTGCGTCGTCCACATTGAAGGCTCGTCCGCGGAGCTCGATCATGCGGCGACTGATGTCGACCGCGAAGACAACCATGCACCCGGCAGCGTCGTCTCGACGCAATTACATGCTTGACGTCCCAGCGGCGATTAGACAACCCCATCACTATCCGTTCTGGCGCGACGCCATGCGGGACGAAAGAAGAAGGCTGGCGCTTCACGCGCGGCGACCCGCTCTGGCCTGCCGGCCATCTCCCCCTCGAGGGGGGGAGATTACGCGCTCAGTCGCTTTCGCCAACAAAAAAGCCGCCAGGTTTCCCGGGCGACTTTCGATGAATTTCTCGTCGAAGTCGCTTAATTCAGCTTCGACTTCAAATCCTGCAGCGAGGCGTTGAACAGGTCGGCGCCGGCCTTGGCGTCGATCTTGCCGGCCAGCAGCGCCCGCGCGGCTTCGACCGCGATGTCGACAGCGCTGGCACGCACTTCGCCGATCGCTTCGCGTTCGGCCTGGCCGATCTTCTGCTCGGCCAAGGCGGTGCGCCGGGCGACATAGTCCTCGGTCTTCTTGTGCGCCTCGGCGGCAAGCATGTCGGCTTCACGCTTGGCGGCGGCGACGATGGCCGCCGCCTCCTGCTCGGCTTCCTTGCGCTTGCGCTGGTATTGGCCAAGCAGCTGCTGGGCTTCTTCGCGCAACCGGCGCGCTTCCTCGAGCTCGGAGCTGATCTTGTCGGCACGCGCATCAAGCGCCTTGGCGATCATGCCCGGCACCTTGATGTAGATGGCGATGCCGAGGAAGATTACGAGGGCAACAGTTGCCCAAAGCGTCGCGAGAGATGTGGCGTCCATGATGCGCTCCTCACCCGGCCACGGATTTGACCGCGGCCGCGATTTCGGCCTTGCTGGCCTTGCCGCCGACAAGCGCCTCGACGATGGCCGAAGCAGTGTCCTCGGCGATCGTGCCGACTTCCTTCATGGCATTGGCCTTGATAGAAGATATACGCGCCTCGGCCTCGCCAAGCTTCTGGTCAAGCGCTGCCTCGATCGTCTTGCGGGCAGCCTCGGCTTCCGCCTTGGCCGCATCGTTGGCCTGCTGGCCGATCGCATTGGCCTTGCCCTTGGCTTCCGCCAATTCCTGCTCATAGGCGGCAACGGCGGCATCGGCCTCGCTTTTCAGCCGGGCAGCATGGTCGAGATCCTGGGTAATGCGGTCGTTGCGCACGTCGATGATGCCGCCAACGCGCGGCATCACCACCCGTTTCAAGAAGAGATAAAACAGCCCGAAGGTGATTGCCAGCCATAGAAGCTGCGAGGGGTACGTCGCCGGATTGAATGGCGGGAACGTGCCGTGCGCCTCGGCAGGCACGCCGGTGCTAGCGCTGCCGCCTTCGACGGCGGGCGCGGACTCTTGCGCAAAGGCAGATGTCACGAACATGGACTATCCCCGAAATTCAGGCCCGCCGCAGGATCGCGGCCGGCCTGTTCAATTCTTCCCAATGTTCAGCCGAACAAGCATTCAGCCGAACAAAGCGAGAAGCGCGATGAGAAGCGAGAAAATACCCAGCGCTTCGGTCACGGCGAAGCCGAAGATCAGGCGGCCGAACTGGCCGTCGGCTGCCGACGGGTTGCGCAGCGCGCCCGCCAGATAGCTGCCGAAAATGTTGCCGAGGCCAATGCCCGCGCCGCCCATGCCGAGGCATGCGATGCCGGCACCGATGTACTTTGCTGCTTCTGCGTCCATTTGTTCAACTCCTTTGGATCTAAAATTCCGTTGCAAAATCGATCCGGCGGCAATGCCGGAAACCTTGTCAGTGCCCGGGATGCAGGGCGTCGTTGAGATACATGCAGGTCAGCACCGCAAAGACGTAGGCCTGCAGGAACGCGACCAGCAGCTCCAGCGCCGTCAGCGCCACGGCCATCGCCAGCGGCAGAACCGAACCAGCCACGCCGACCGCGCCGAGCGCGCTCAGGCTGACGACAAACCCCGAGAACACCTTCAGCGTGATGTGACCGGCGAGCATGTTGGCGAACAGACGAACCGACAGGCTGACCGGACGCGAGACGAAGGAAATCACCTCGATCAGCACCACCAGCGGCAGCAGGTAGACCGGCACGCCATGCGGGACGAACAGCTTCAGGAAGCCAAGGCCGTGCTTGGTGAAGCCGTAGACGAGGACCGTTCCGATCACCAGCGCAGCGAGGCCGAAAGTGACGATGATGTGGCTGGTGATGGTGAAGAAATACGGGAACAGGCCAAGCAGGTTGGCGACAAGCACGAACATAAACAACGAGAACACGAAGGGGAAGAACTTCATGCCTTGCGTGCCCGCGGCGTCCCTCAGCATATTGCCGACAAATTCATAGGCCATTTCCGAGACCGACTGAAGGCGGCCCGGAACCAGGCTGCGGCTCGACGTGCTGAGGTAGAGAAACGCCGATGCGACAGCGACCGTCGCAAGCATGAACAGAGCCGAATTGGTGAAGGACAGGTCGTAGCCGCCGATGTGAATCGGAATGATCGGATGGATCTGGAACTGGTGGATCGGATCGACCTTGTCAGCAGCCACTTTAAATCCCCATCAAAGCCGCAGACGGCTTCAGCATTCTGTTCAATGCGCCGGCATGCGGCGCCTCAATTCATTCTTTCGGATCGCGCGGTTTGTCGCCCGTTCCGAATTCCGACACAAGCCCGGCTGAACGCAGGACGTTGAGCACGCCGGCGACAAAACCCAGCAGCAGCCCGACTATCAGACCCCATGGCGATGTCCCCGCCACGCGATCGATAAACCAGCCGAGAGCCGCACCGACCACTATCCCGGCGATGAACTCGCTGGACAGCTTGAGCGCCTGGCCGTACCCGGCCACACTGCCCGTTTTCCCGTCGTCTTTCCCCTCGAGCCGGTCCGGCCGCCTTGTCGCAAGCGATGCTTCAAGGTCGCGCCGGCGGCGCTCAAGATCGTCGTCGCGGATGTCGGCTTCATGCTGCTTGCCGCGGCCGGTTTTGCCGGTTCCGTCTGGCCCATTCTTGTCGGCCACGCAACCCCCCTGCCCGGTCAGACCGTCACCGTCCGTCCGCTTCTTAAAGTCGCCGGCAACATAGTTAGAGGGTCCGCGCCCGTCAAGCCACGGGCGGACGTTCAAGCTCAAGTATTTTTTCGTTATAAATCAGCCACTTGCTCGGGTGCGACATCGTGCCCGACGCGGTCTCTGGCGGGCTGCGGCCGAATCCCCGCGGCGATGCGTCTTCGATCGGCCGCTCTCGCGCGAAAGACGCAAGGGCTGCCCGAGCGCTCAGCTCCAGCCGCCACCATAGGTGCGGTAGAAGATGTGCAGGCCGATCCTGGTCATTTTCTGCATCGTCCGCGCCCAGCCCGGATGGACGTAGTTGGCGTAGTAATGGGTCGACGAGCCGACTTCCGGAATGAAGATCTTGCCGGCTGTGACGGCCATGGCGACATCCTGGGCGGTCTTGTAGGCAGCGGGGTTGTCGATGCGCTTCTTCCTGCCGTCGCAGGCGAAGGAAAACTGGCAGCGGTTGAACCAGTTGTCGTTCTGGTAGACGACGCCGCAGATCGAGTTCGGATAGGCGGGGTTGCGGACGCGGTTGAGGATGACCTGGGCGACGGCGGCCTGGCCGCGCACGGATTCGCCGCGCGCTTCGAAATAGATGCCGTTGGCGAGACAGGCCTGCTCCTGCTTGGAAAAAACGCTCGCCGGCAGCGGCGTCTGCATCCAGGAATGGTCGCCCTTGCTCAGCGGCGGAATGAAGCGGCCGTCGTTCGGGTCCTCGTCCTGCAGCAAGGCCTCGAAGGGCGACGCCTGTGCATAATCGGGAGCGGACGAGGCGTAGGCGGTCGCCAGCACGTCAGGATGATCATTGTTGACCAGCGCGGCAAGCATCGCCGGTACGCCGGGATCCGGCTTCTTGTCGATGCGCGTGTGGAAGGCGGCGGCGATCTGGATTTCCTTGCCTTTGATCTCGGGCTTGGCGAAAGCCATCCTCAGGCCGCTGTCCATGCTTGGGCGGAGCAGCGAAGAGGTGCGCTCGAAGATCGAGCCGGCATTGAAGTTCTTCGGCGGCGAGACGGGCGAGACCTGGATGATGCGGCCCTTCTTGTCGGCACGCGTGATGCGGTTCTCGTCCGGCGTCGTGCCGGCGATGCTGCCCTTGCCGCGAAACGAAACGGCGCCGATGCCGGGTAGTTGGACACCGGAGCCGGAGAGCGAGCCGGTGCTGCTGGAATCGAGGAAGGGCATTTCGGCGGCGTGAACGGAGCCGGCGACGGATTTCTCGACATAGGCGTTCCAGCGGACGCTCGGCGCCTCAAGACCGGAGACCAGGCTTGTCATGTCCTGATAGGCAGCGACCGTCGGAAAGCCGATCCAGATGCCAAGGCCAATAACGAGGGGAGACAGGAAGGAACGCTTTTTCTCACCGGCGGCGGCGACAAGCCGCGTCAAAACACGTCGATGCACGGAACTCTCCAGAAACGCAACGGACCCCACTGGAGAGCTACAATGATGCATTAACCTTGATGGGGCGTTAACAGCTTAGAACGTTGTTTTCCCATCTCGTGTCGAAGTCAGGCGCTTTTGCGGCCGTCGCTTGACGGAAGAAAGATCGGCCAGGCGATCAGCGCGCAAATAGCCGCACCCAGCCAGACGCCTGCCCACGAGCAGAGCACGAGAAGCCCGGGAATGGCGATCGGCACCAGGAAGAAGGCGATGAAGACCAGGCTGTTGGCGAGGCCGAGCGCCGTTCCGGCCTAGCTGGCGCCGGCCAGCGTCGCAAGCTCGGTGTAGGCAACGCCGTGCCAGGAGGAGACGCAGACGCCGGCCACGACCAGCATCGCAACGATCGCCGGCGACAGCATCGGCGCTTGGCCTGACAAGAATTGGCCCGAAAACAAGACGAGCGCCGCAAGCACGGTGAAGGCGGCCACGCTCAGCATGCTGCACAGACGCAGGAACGACCGGCGGTTGCCGTGACGGTCGGTGTAGCGGCCGCTCCAGACGCGCATGACCATGGCGCCGACCTGCACGGCAGCGAGGCTGGCGCTGATCACGGCTGTTCCCATGCCGGCGAAATCATGCAGGAACACGGAAGCAAAGGTGAGCACCGCCACCTGCGGAAAGCAAAGCAGGCCAATGGCTGTCGCGATGCGCCAGACGGCCGGGTTGCGCAGCGGCGCCGGGCCGGCCGGCTTTGCCGCGCTGCTCGAACGGGCGGCGTCATGCGCCGGCGGCTGATGCAGCCAGCGCCAGGCGAGCGAGGTCGAGACCGCGGAGGCAGCCGCCAGCAGTCCGAAGACCGCCGTGAAGCCATGGGCCGAAGCGAGCGACGGCAGCACCAGCGCGCCAAGCCCGCCGCCAAGCGGCACCGCCGTCTGCCTGATGCTCATGGCAAAGCCGCGCTCGCCTTCGCCGAACCAGGCCATGATGGCGCGGCCGCTGGAGCCGTTGACGCTGCCGCCGAGCAATCCGGTGACCAGCAGGGCAGCGGCGAGAAGCGCGATGCCGGGAATATGGGCCGGTGACGGCACGACCAGCGCGGCCATGACAAGCAGCCAGACCGCGGTTGCGCCGAGCCCCGTCAGCAGCACGCGGCGGTCGCCCCAGCGATCGGTCAGCAGCCCCCACGGCAATTCGCTCAGCGCCACACCCAGGCCGAGAAGACCAAGCGCCAGGCCGAGCTCGCCATTGGAGAGATGATAGCCCGAGCGCAGGAACACCGCCGTGGCCGGAATGCCGGAGAAGGTCGCGGAAAAGCAGGCATTGGCGGCGACGCCGATGCCCAGCACCTTCCAGCGATGATTGGCTCGAAGCACCGCCGCCTCTGACGGGGTGGTAACGGCGGCCGGGCGAAGCGGTTTGCATTCTGCTCGTGTGGCGACAGCGGACATGGTTCAGCTCCTGCATGGGTCGGCTGCATTCGGTCTTGACGCGCTCTCTCTACCGCCATAGCTTCGTACTGAATATCAGGAAGTTTTTGACGTAATGTCCCGAATATCAGGATTATTGGCATGCGACGCGTGACATTCGATCTCGACGTTCTGCGCAGCTTCGTTACCGGCATGGAGCTGGGCAGCTTCGCCAAGGCCGCCGACCGGCTCGGCCGCTCGACCTCGGCAATCAGTGCGCAATTGAAGAAGCTGGAGGAGCAGGCGGCGATGCCGATCTTCCGCAAATCTGGGCGTGGCCTGGCGCTGACGGACGCGGGCGAGACCATGCTCGGCTACGCGAGGCGGCTGATCGAGCTCAATGACGAGGCCGCCTCCGCCATCCACGATGTCGAGCTGGAGGGTTGGGTGCGGCTTGGGCTACAGGAGGATTTCGGCGAGGCCGTGCTGCCGGAGGTGCTCGGGCGCTTCGCCCGCGCCCATCCCAAGGTCAAGATCGAGGCCAGGATCGCACGCAGCCATGAGCTTGCCGAACGGATCATTTCGGGCAGCCTCGATATCGCGCTTGCCTGGCACAATGGCGCGACGCTGCCCTACAGCCGGCATGTCGCCGACGTCCAGATGCGCTGGATCGGCCCGGCAAAACAGATCGAGATCAGCCTGCGTGATGGCGAGGCGTTGCCGCTGGTGGCGCTCGAAGCGCCGTGCCTGCTGCGCAGCGTGGCGACCGAAACGCTCGACCGCGCCGGCCTGGCATGGCGGATGGCCTTCTCCAGCCCGAGCCTTGGCGGCATCTGGGCAGCCGTCGCCGCCGGGCTCGGACTGACGATCCGCACCGATATCGGCCTGCCGGCCACCGTCAGGGCGATGACGCCGGAAATCGCCGGGCTGCCCGCCTTGCCCAAGATGGCGCTGTTCTTGCACCGCAAGGAGGCCGAGCCCGACCCCGTGGCAGCGCGGCTTGGCGACATCCTGCTGCAGGCAGCGCTGGAAGCCTTGCCGCAGACACAACCGGCGCCCGTTCTGCGCAACGTAGCGTAGAGGCAGAGGCTCAGTGGCGCTTCTTTGCCTTGCCGGCGAAAGGATTGTCCGAGGTGCGCAAGGCGATGCGGATCGGCACGCCGGGCATGTCGAAAGCCTCGCGCAGGCTGTTCGAGAGATAGCGGACGTAGGATTGCGGCATCGCATCCGGCCGTGAGCAGGAGACGACGAAGCCCGGCGGCCGCGTCTTGGCCTGCGTGACATATTTGATCTTCAGCCGACGCCCGGCGACAGCGGGCGGCGGATGATGCGCCAGGATGCCTTCCAGCCAGCGGTTGAGCTTGCCGGTCGACACACGGCTGTTCCAAACTCGATGCGTCCGGATGACGGCATCCATCAGCTTGTCGAGGCCACGCCCGGTCTCGGCCGACACCGGCACCGCCTGCATGCCGCGCGCCTGCGGCAGCAGCCGCTCGGTTTTTTCGCGCAGCTCGGCCAGCAGCTCCTGGGGATGGTCGACAAGATCCCATTTGTTGAAGGCGATCACCGGGGCACGGCCCTCGCGGATGATCAGGTCGGCGATCTGCAGATCCTGCTTCTCGAAGGGAATGGTGGCGTCGAGCACGATGATGACGATTTCGGCAAAGCGGATGGCGCGCAAGCCGTCCTGCACCGACATCACTTCGAGCTTTTCGTGGATCCTGGCCTTGCGGCGCATGCCGGCGGTGTCGAACAATTTTAAGCGGCGGCCATGCCAGTCCCAGTCGACCGAGATGGAATCGCGAGTGATGCCGGCCTCAGGGCCGGTCAACAGCCGCTCCTCGCCGATTAGTGCGTTGATCAGCGTTGACTTGCCGGCGTTGGGGCGGCCGACGACGGCGATGCGCATCGGCTTGGTGTCGTCATAGCTCGGCTCGGCGTCCGGGTCGGTGATGTCCTCGCCGATCAGCACCTCGCTGGCGGCGACCTCATCCTCGCCGGCCTCTTCGTCCTCGCCGAAGGCGCGCGCCTCGCCAAGTACCGCGATCACCGCGTCGCGCAAATCGGGCAGGCCCTGGCCGTGTTCGGCCGAGACCGGGATCGGTTCGCCAAGGCCGAGCTCCCAGGCCTCCAGCATGCCGCCCTGGGCGCCGCGTGCCTCAGCCTTGTTGGCAACGACGACAACCGGCTTGCCGGACTTGCGCACGATCTCGGCGAACGTCTTGTCGTCGGGCATCAGCCCGGACTTGGCATCGATCGTAAAAAAGATCAGGTCGGCCTCGCGGATGGCGATCTCGGTCTGGGCGCGCATGCGGCCGGGCAGCGTCGAGGCGGCCGCATCCTCGAAGCCGGCGGTGTCGATGACGTCGAAATGCAGGTCGTAGAGCTTTGCGGCATGGACGCGGCGATCGCGTGTGACGCCGGGCGTATCGTCGACAAGCGCCAGCTTTCTTCCCACCAGCCGATTGAAAAGGGTCGATTTGCCGACGTTAGGCCGGCCGATGATGGCGACTTTGAAGGTCATGGACTATCACGACACGCCGCCCGAGCCGCGGATCAGCTCGGACATCAAAGTCGCCCGCTCGCGCGTGTTGCGCGGGGCGCCGTCATCCGCGGCGATCTGGTCGAACAGCTTCAATGCATCCGCCGCCTTGCCTTCCTTCCAGGCGGCAAGGCCAAGCGCCTCGCGCGCCGTATGGCGCAGCGTGTTGGTGTCGGCGGTGAGCGCCTCGACGCGGCTGGACACATCGGCGAAAGTGCCGTGGTCGACCAGTAGCAGCGCTGCCCTGAGGCGCGCCATGTCGCGAATGCCGGAGGGAATCTTGGTGTCGGCGGCGACCTCGTCGAAATCCTTGACGGCGGCGTCGACGTCGCCCTTGTCCGCCTTGACGGTTGCCGCGCGCATGCGGGCGAGCAGCGGATAGGCGCCGTAGCCGTCCTTCTCCAACGCCTCCAGAGCGGCAAGCGCCTCGTCGTTCTTGCCGTCATTGGCAAGCTTCAGCGCCTGCGAGAAGGCATCGCCGGAGCGGTTGGCGCGGGTCTCGTCCCAATAGCGGTAGCCGACGAAAGCAGCAGTGCCGAGCACCACCAGCACGGCCAGCACGAGCAAGGCGGGACCGAAACGGTCCCACAGCGCATGCGCCTGGTCGCGACGAATCTCTTCGTTGACTTCGCGGATAAAACTGTCGTCCGACATGGATCAAAACCATTCATGCCCCGGCCGGGGCGGTTGATGAGCCCGCGTTTTAGCGAAATTTTGCCGGCATGGAAGGGGTTCGGCGGGAAAATCGCCTATTCACGAGGCAGTCGCCGCCAACGGCGGCCGACAGGTCGATCGTACCCGTGCCATATTTCACCGGTAGGCGTCGCTTCTACATTCCTTGACCCGGTCAGATGCCTTTGCCCCGTTTGTCCCGCGTTGTTACGTTTTCCATTGCCGTGTTTGCTGCCGGCGCGGCTTGCGCCGACCCGCCGGCGCCGCCGGCAAAACCGAAGCAGATCGTCATCATCTCATTCGACAGCGCCCGCGACATTTCGCAGTGGCAGCGCAGCCGGGCGCTGGCCCGGCGCACAGGCGCGCATTTCACCTATTTCGTCTCCTGCGTGTTCCTGTTGTCGCCCGAGACACGCAAGGAATACACCGCGCCCGGCAAGACGGAAGGCAAATCGAATATCGGCTTTGCCGCCTCCAAACAGGAAGTCGCCGAGCGGCTCGAGCAGATCAACCTCGCCGCCTCGGAAGGCCACGACATCGGCAGCCATGGCTGCGGCCATTTCGACGGCAAGGACTGGAGCAAAGCCGACTGGCTAAGCGAGTTCGGCTCGTTCAAGCATATTCTCCAAAACGCCTATTCGATCAACGGCATTGCTCCTGAACCGAAGGGCTGGCGCGATTTTGCCCGCAAGTCGGTGGTCGGGTTCCGCGCGCCTTATCTGTCGGCAAACAAGGCGCTCTACGAGGCGCTGCCCGCGGCCGGCTTCCTGCTCGACGCAAGCGGCGTCTCGCGTGGGCCGGTTGAGCCACCGACCGTCAACGGCATCACGCGCTTTTCGCTGCCGCAGATCCCGGAAGGACCGAGCTCAAGGCGGGTGATCGCCATGGATTACAATCTCTATGTCAGACATTCCGGCGGCTTCGAGCGGCCGAGCATGGCGGAAGAGTTCGCTGACCGGACCTATAACGCGTTCCGCGCCGCCTTCGATGCGCAATACCAGGGCAAGCGCATTCCGCTTGAGCTCGGCTTCCATTTCACGCTGATGAATGACGGCGCCTACTGGAACGCGCTGGAACGCTTTGCCGGCGAGGTCTGCGTCAAAGCGGACGTCGAGTGCATCAGCTTTCGCGATTATGTTTCGCGGCGAGGCGAAAGGCAGGCGGCGGTGGGCGGCTGAGCCGCAAGTGATCGCCGCCCGATACTTTTTAGCTTACCGGCTGATCCTCAGGGCGCAAGCCGGCTTGCTCACGTTCGAGATAACGCTGGTCGATTTCGGGCAGTGGCTCGCCCTCGAGCGTCGCCTCGAAGGCGCGCAGGCGCTTGTAGATCGAGATCAGTTCCACGACCGTCGGCCAGGCATTGACCAGATACTGAAATGAAGATCGGACCTGCTCAAAGGAGTTGAGAATCTGGTTCAGAGCGCCGAGCTTGATCTTTCCCGCGACCATCGTAGGAACAAGAACAATATATGGAAATATATTGTCGATCTGTAGATAGAATATTCTAGCAACGTTAAAATATAAGTAGTGGAAATATTTACGAAAATAGATGCTTCTTACGCTTCTAAAAAGGTCAGCGACAGTTGGCGGTTGGGCGCGATCTGCATCGTCCTCACCATAGACCAATTCTTTGCGGTAGGCTGCCTCGACACGTTGGGTGCGGAATTCGAGACCCGGCAGTTTGATTCCTACCGCAGCTAAGAAAGTAGTTCCGAAGGCCGACCAAAGGATTGCTACAACGACCAGGGAGTAAGGCACCGTGCCGACAATCGGCAGTTCCGTGACGTTTTCAGAGAGATGCAGCAGCACGGGAAGGAACGCTATCAGTGTCATGATGGACCCGACTAAGCTTACGCCCAGATCCTCCATCGTGCTGGAGAAGCGCATCGTGTCTTCTTGAACACGCTGGGACGCACCTTCGATGCGCCTCAATCTTTCCCAGTTGGTCATGTAGTATTCGTTCATTGCGGTGCGCCAACGAAATATCCAATGACTTACAAAAAACCGGTTGAGGGCGCCAACGGTCACAGCCAGAAGCGCAATCCACATGATTGTCAGCAGTTGGATATAGAAGTCCCACGGCGTCGTAGAGTACGGTGTGCCTAAAGCCTTCTGAATAAGATCGTAGAAAGGGCCATACCAGTCATTGAAGGCGACATTTACCTGCACCTGGTAATAGATCACAAAGAGAATCAGTGAGGTGCCAAGAATCGACCAATTCCGCCATGGATGAGGTCGGTACCAGGCCCAAAAGCCGTAGAAGATGAGGACGACAGCCGCAAAATATATATAGAACCAGAGAAATGGCTTCGACCAAAAGAGCGACACGCCAATGATCTTGTCGACGCCGGCGGCCATCGGGGGCAGTCCAAACACTGCTCCAAGTTGCTCTCCTCCAAAAAACCAAAACAGAACGGCCGCGAGGCTCCAGACGGCGACCGAACTGAAGAACAGCTTCGGCTGCGGAAAAAACGATACGAACACTGTGGCGAAATCCTCGGTCGATGCGCAAATCAGCGGGGTTCAGCGGGCATAAAGTCACACATTAGTGGGAAAGAAAATGCCCGTGCCCGATGCCCGCAACCGAGCAAGACCATAATCATGGC
Organism: Mesorhizobium sp. M0437; assembly: GCF_040321335.1. Classification (NCBI taxonomy): domain Bacteria; kingdom Pseudomonadati; phylum Pseudomonadota; class Alphaproteobacteria; order Hyphomicrobiales; family Phyllobacteriaceae; genus Mesorhizobium; species Mesorhizobium sp. M0437. The sequence continues at coordinate 53,970 of NZ_JAMYRK010000032.1, read as the reverse complement.
GATTTTGGCGCAGCCGACCAGGCGATCGCGCCGGAAGCGAGCAGGACGGCGGCGGCCACGATCGAGGCAAGGAAAAAGTTGCCCGAGGCCTGCGCAAGCAGCCCGGCGACGATCGGGCCGATGATCTGGCCGAGGCCGAAGGCGGCCGTCATCACCGCCAGCATCCGGCGTGGTGCTTGCGGAGCAAGCTGCCTGCCGGCCTGCAGGCCAAGCGCGGTGATGGCGATGAAGGTGCCGCCGACAAGAAGGCCGCCGAGCAGCGGCCCGGTGCGCCCGCCCATGGCGACGCTGGCGCTGACGCCGACCACCTCGACCAGGCACCCCAGTGCGTAGGTGGCATAGAGCCCGATCCTGGCCGTAAGCTTCTGCCACAGCCAGACCGAGGGGAAACCGGCAAGGCCGGTGACCATCCAGACCACGGCCTCGAAGACGCGGCCGCCGCCGCCCTGGCGGACGATGGCGACCAGGAACGTTGCCGTGACGATGTAGCCGAAGCCGAACAGGCCGTAGGCGACAATGACCTTCACCAGCGACCGGTCTTTCGGCAGTGCCGGCTCGCTCCCGGTGGTGCTGTTCGCGGCCGAGGTGCCGCCGGCCAGCAAGGCGACGGCGGCAAAGCCGCAGGCCGAAATCACCGCCGACCACAGCCAGCCCGCCGCCCAGCCGGCATGTTCGGTGACGAGGAGCGCCAACAGCGCCGAGGACGCCGCGATGCCGAGGCCGACACCGCCGAAATACAGCGCCTGCAGGTCGTTTCGCCCGGCCGCGGCGAGATGACCGAAAACGATGCTGGTCATGAAGACCAGCACGAAGGCACTGGCGAGGCCGGCAAGAAAGCGGATGAGGAGAAAGCCGGGCATGGTGCCGCTCAGGCCCATCAGGCCGGCGAGGATCGCGGTGGCGGCAAGGCCGGCCAGCATCAGCTGGCGCTCGCGGCCTTGCGCCCAGCCGCCGGTGGCGGCAAGCGCGCCGACGAGGTAGCCGAGATAATTGGCCGATGCGATCCAGCCGGCATCGGCCGGCGACAGGCCGAGCTCTTCCATCATGCCGGGCAGGATCGGCGTATAGACGAAACGGCCGATGCCCATGGCGACGGCCAGGGCGATCATGCCGGCGATTGCCAGGCGCAAGGGCGAAGCGATGTTCATCGCGGTGCACCATAGGTGCGCCTGACGGCGAGACAATCCGCCTTTTATTGGGCCAGAAGGGCTGCGCAGCCGCGTCGGCGGCCGGCTCACCTGAAGTGCCAGCAAGTCCTTGTTCAGCCGCAGCAGGTCCTTGGCGGGGCGGTCTCGAAGCGGGTACGACGCGCGGTCAGCCTGAACGGCATGTCGGCGAGTTCGCGCTCCGACATGGTGTCGAGCACCGGATGCGACAGCGGATCAGTCACCCAGCTGGTGGCCTCGCTGTCATCCTGGTGCGGCTGCGTTCCGATCGAAGAAAAGGCGCCGAGCCATGATAAAATCTTCATCGGATTTGCCTCCTCACTCTGCGTAACCCACTTAGAATCCGCCGTTCGTTAGCGTCTGGCAATTGAGATTTCCGCCGCTCCAGTTTAGAAAAACTGTATGGCTACTCTGAACCGCGTCCATCTCAACGGCTTGCGCGCCGTGGAAACCGTTGCCCGCCTGGGCTCGGTTGCGGCGGCGGCCGGCGAGCTCAACGTCTCGGTCAGCGCCGTCAGCCAGCAGATCAACCGAACAGAAAAACAACTCGGCCGGGCGCTGTTCGAACGAACGCCAGCTGGCCTGGTGGCGACCGAATTCGGCACCGTCTTTACCGCGCGGCTCAGCGCAGGCTTCCGCGAACTCGCACATGCGGTGGCGCTTGCCGACGAAAGCTCGGAGTGCACGCTGGTGGTTTCGGTGGCGCCGGCTTTCGCCTCGAAATGGCTGCTGCCGCGGCTGTCGCGGCATTTTGCCCGCCATCCGAACGTGCTCCTGCGCATCGATGCCTCGGTGCGGCTTGCCGATCTCGATCGTTCGGACATCGACGTCGCCATTCGGCTCGGCGACGGCAAATGGCCGGGCGGGCGCGCCGAATTGCTGCTGGCGCAGGAGGTATTTCCGGTCTGTGCACCGGTGATCGCCAGCAAGCTGAAATCGATCGAGGACCTTGCTTTGACCTGTGCGATCACGGACGAAAGATCGATGATCAGTTGGGAGAGCTGGTTCGAAGCGGCCGGGGTGAAGCCGGTCACCTTCATGAAGGGCGCACGCTTCACCGATCCGATGCTGTGCCTGGAATCGGCGATTGCCGGTCACGGCGTCATGCTCGGCTGGCAGTTGCTGGCCGCCGACGCACTGGCCGACGGACGTCTCGTCGCGCCATTCGGCATACGCGCCCAGAGCGGCCTCGGCTATTGGCTGGTGACCTCGGCCAGCAAGAGCGAAAGCCGCAAAGTCAGGGATTTCAAGACCTGGATCCGCGAAGAGATCGAGGCGACGATGGCGCAGTTCAGGTCGATCGAGAGCGTCAGCTAGACCTGCCGGCACATCACGGTGGAAAGGTCGGCAGCGCCGGTCTATGTAAGAAACAGTCCCCAATCACGGCAGGCAGGATCATGACCACACATTCGCGCGGCGTTTCCGCAAGCATCGACCCGGTGAAGCTCGACAGGCTGGCGGAGGTCGCCGTCAAGGTCGGGCTGCAATTGCAGCCGGGGCAGGATCTGGTGCTGACCTCGTCTATTGCCGCGCTGCCTTTGACGCGGCGCATCATCGAGCACGCCTACAAGGCAGGTGCCGGCCTGGTGACGCCGATCTTCAACGACGATGAGATCACGCTCGCGCGCTTCCGCTACGGCGCCGACGCCGGTTTCGACCGCGCCGCCGGCTGGCTCTACGAAGGCATGGCAAAAGCCTTCGCCAACAATGCGGCGAGACTCGCCGTGCGCGGCGAGGATCCGTCGCTGCTTTCGGCGCAGGACCCGGCAAAGGTGGCGCGTGCCAACAAGGCGAATTCGATGGCTTACCAGCCGGCGCTGGAGAAGATCACCGGCTTCGACATCAACTGGAACATCGTCGCCTATCCCGATCAGGCCTGGGCCAAGCAGGTATTCCCGGACGACGCCGACGACGTCGCCGTGGCCAAGCTCGCTGACGCTATCTTTGCCGCCTCGCGGGTGGATGTCGAAGACCCGATCGGCAATTGGACGGCGCACAATGCGGCGTTGAAGAGCCGCACCGAATGGCTGAACGGCCACAATTTCCACGCGCTGCATTTCACCGGCCCCGGCACCGACCTGACCGTCGGGCTGGCCGACGGCCACGAGTGGATGGGCGGCGCCTCGACCGCCAAGAACGGCATCACCTGCAACCCCAACATCCCGACCGAAGAGGTTTTCACCACGCCGCATGCAAGGCGCGTCGAAGGCCATGTCACCAGCACCAAGCCGCTGTCCTATCAGGGCACCCTGATCGATGGCATTGCGGTGCGTTTCGAGGCGGGCCGCATTGTCGAGGCCAAGGCCACGAAGGGCGAGGATGTGCTGCAAAAGGTGCTCGACACCGACGAAGGCTCGCGCCGTCTCGGCGAGGTGGCGCTGGTGCCGCATTCCTCGCCGATCGCCAAGAGCGGGCTGCTGTTTTTCAACACGCTGTTCGACGAGAACGCCGCCTGCCACATCGCGCTCGGCCAGTGCTATTCGAAGTGCTTCGTCGACGGCGCCTCGCTCAGCCAGGACGAGATCGCGGCGCGCGGCGGCAACAAGAGTTTCATCCACATCGACTGGATGATCGGCTCGGACAAGATCGACATAGACGGTGTCCATAAGGACGGCAGCCGCGTGCCGGTGATGCGCAAGGGCGAGTGGGTTTAGGCCCGGGATCTCTAAACGAAGGCCAGCAAGCAGCGGCGCCTGCTGGCCCATGCGGAGTTGGCAATGGAGCTCGCGGTCAAGCGCATCTATGAGCCGCCGGCGCCCGATGACGGGCAGCGGGTGCTCGTCGACCGCATATGGCCTCGCGGCGTCCGCAAAGAGGACGCGGCGCTGACGCTCTGGCTAAAGGACATCGCGCCAAGCAATGGGTTGCGCAAATGGTTCGGCCATGAGCCGGCGCGCTGGGCGGAGTTCCAGCGGCGATACCGCGATGAGCTCGACCGGAACGGCGAGGCGGTGGCGGAACTACGTGCCTTGCTCCGTGAAGGCAAGGTGACGCTGCTCTACGGCGCCCATGACGAGGCGCACAACAATGCGGTGGCACTGGCGAGCTATTTACGTGGGATCAATTAGCCACGCCGGCGGGACAGCGCCCCCCTCTGGCCTGCCGGCCATCTCCCCCTCAAGGGGGGAGATTGGCAGCTTCGCCGAAAGCGCCCTTCTTTGGAGACTAGCAAAAGCCGAAGTGACATCCAATCTCCCCACCAGAGGGGGAGATGTCCGGCAGGACAGAGGGGGGCGCGACGGATCGCGGCGGGTCGGTTCTACTTCCCACTCACCGCCTGCTGATAAACATCGGGCTTGAACCCGACGAGAACCCTGTCGCCAAGTTCCAGCACCGGACGCTTGATCATCGTCGGTTTGGCCAGCATCAGCGCCTTGGCCTTCTTCTCGTCCAGGCCCAGTCTGTCCTCGTCCGACAGTTCACGGAACGTTGTGCTCGCCTTGTTGAGCAGAATTTCCCAGCCGACCTTGCCTGACCAGCCGTTCAGCCGATCCGCCTCAAGCCCGTCTGCCCTGTAGTCGTGAAAGCGATAGGCAACATCGTGGCTCGCCAGCCAGGAACGCGCCTTCTTGACCGTATCGCAATTGGTGATGCCGTACATGGTGATCGTCAAAACGCGTCCTCGGACCAGTCGAATCTGACGGCACCCTAAAACCGCGCCTCTCACTTTTCCAGCGGCCTCGCCGGCCGTCTGCGATTTTCGCGCTTGCCAATAGTAAGGAATCTTCCTAACTATTTCCCGAGCTAATTTTCTCACGAAATAGCCGAGGCAAGGAAACGACATGACGGGCCGGCAGACCGAAAGCCCCCCGCCCATTGACGGCATTTTCCGGGCGCTCGCCGATCCGACCCGGCGACGCGTGGTCGAGCGACTGAACCGAAGCCCCGCCTCGGTCAGCGAGCTTGCCCGGCCGTTCGAGATGGCCCTGCCATCCTTCATCGAGCACCTCAGGGTTCTGGAAGGCTGCGGGCTGGTGCATTCGGAAAAGGCCGGCCGCGTCAGGACCTACCGGCTCGCGCCGGAGCCGTTGAAGCTCGCGGAAAACTGGTTGGCCGAGCAGCGTGCGCTGTGGGAGCGCCGTCTCGACCAGTTCGACAACTACGTGCTGAAACTCAAGGAGACAGACAGATGAATATGGTCCCGTTGTTCCAACCCGATCCGAAGCTCGACCTCGTGCTCCAACGGACGATCGAGGCGCCGCGAGAACTGCTGTGGATGGCCCTGACGAGACCCGAGCATGTCAGCCAATGGTTCACGCCGAAGCCGTGGATCATCACCGATTGCGAGATCGACCTGCGGCCCGGCGGCCTGTTCCGCACCCGCATGCAGTCGCCCGACGGCAAGGAGGTCAACGATCGGCGTTGCTGCTACCTCGAGATCGTCCAGGACGAGCGGCTGGTGTGGACCGATGCGCTGCTGCCCGGCTACCGGCCGTCAGGCGACCCATTCATCACAGCCGTCATAGCGCTGCAATCGCATGGCGAGACGACGCGCTACACCGCCACCGCCATCCACCGCGACGAAGCCACGCGCAACAGCCACGAGGAGATGGGCTTCTACGACGGCTGGGGCACGGTGGCGGATCAGTTGGCCGGCTATCTCAAGACGATCTGAGGCGACCCTGCTTCGCACTCACATTGCGGCCACGCAATCGTTGTGGCCGTTCAGCCGAACGCCGGTGCCGAAGGCACCAACGCTCGCAACAAACTTGACGGTTGGCGTAATGCCAATGTTGAACGCTCAGGCGCCGTAGCCGATGATGCCCTTGATCTCGAGGAAGTCGTGGATCGCCCAGTCGGCGTATTCGCGGCCGTTGCCGGACTGCTTGTAGCCGCCGAAGGGCGCGAACGTGTCCCATTCCGGATAGTTGATCGAGACCTGCCCGGCGCGTAGCCGGCTGGCAATCTTGCGGGCGTGGTCGATATCCCCGGACTGCACATAGGCAGCCAGGCCATAGACGGTGTCGTTGGCGATCTTCACCGCATCATCATCGTCATCGTAGGAGATGACCGACAGGACCGGCCCGAAAATCTCCTCCTTCTCGATGGTCATGCCAGGCCTGACGTGGCCGAAAACGGTCGGTCGCACATAATAGCCACGGTTGAGGTGTTCCGGCCGGCCGGGGCCGCCGGTGACCAGCGTCGCACCCTCGGCGATACCTGCCTCGATCAACCGCTGGATCTTGTCGAACTGGACGTTGCTGACCACCGGCCCGAGCTTGGTCTCCTCCGAGCGCGGGTCGCCGACCTTGTGCCGTTCGGCGGCCTTTCTGGCGATCGTCAGCGCCTCGTCGTGACGGCCGGCCGGCACCAGCATGCGGGTCGGCGCATCGCAGGACTGGCCGCTATTGCCGAAGCAGGCGTTGACACCCTTGCGCACCGCCGTCTCGAAGTCAGCGTCGGGCAGCACGATGTTGGCCGATTTGCCGCCGAGCTCCTGCGCCACGCGCTTTACCGTCTCGGCCGCCGTCTTGGCGACGATGATGCCGGCCCGGGTCGATCCGGTGAACGAGACCATGTCGACATCGGGATGGCCAGCCATGACCTGGCCGACATCCGGACCGGTGCCATTCACCATATTGTAGACGCCCTTCGGCGTGCCGGCGGCGTCCATCACCTCGGAAAAGATGATGCCGCTGATCGGCGCGATTTCGGAAGGCTTTAAAATGACGGTGCAGCCGGCGGCGATGGCCGGCGCTACCTTGCAGACTATCTGGTTGAGCGGCCAGTTCCACGGTGTAATCAGCGCGCAGACGCCGATCGGCTCCTTGACCACCATGGTGGTGCCGCGCTTCTCGCTGAATTCGTAATCCTCCAGCGCCTTGATGGTGGCTTCCATATGCGCCCTGCCCGCCCAGGCCTGCGCCTCGCGCGCCCACCTGATCGGCGCGCCCATTTCCTGGCTGACCGCCTGGGCGATGTCCTCGTAGCGCTCATTGTAGACTTCGAGGATACGCTTCAGCAGCTTCAGGCGCTCGGCCTTGGTCGTTTGCGAAAAGGCCGGGAATGCCGCCTTGGCTGCAGCCACGGCCTTGTCGACATCGGCTTTCGAGCCGACCGAGATTTTGGTGTAGGCCTCTTCAGTGGACGGATCGATGACATCCAGTGTTGCCGGAACCACGGGGCCGACCCATTTGCCGCCGATGAAAAAATTGAGATGATTGCTCATGGGCCGTGCTCCGGTTTTCTGGAAATGAGTGAGACTAGCTAGGCAGCATAGGGCAGTTGGCACCACGGCGCAGGCTGATATGCGCCACGTCGCCGACGCTGAATTGAAAACCCTCTGTCCGGCGCGGCGCGTCGATCACCACCTGTGTCCCCTGCCCCAACTCTGCATGAAGGCGCAAGGTGCGGCCGTGAAAGACGATGCTGTTCACCCGCACCGGTACAGTGCCGGCCGTGGCCTCGGTCGTCGCCAAAAGATCCTCCGGACGCACGCCAATGGTGCGCATCGTGCCCTCGCCAGGCAGTTCGCCTTTATCCGAAATCGCTTCCAGCGGCAGGGCGCCGGCGGCGAACCGCAAGCGCTCGCCGTCACGGCCGACAAAGCGCGACTGCAGAAGGTTCATGGTGCCGATGAAGCTGGCGACGAATTTGGTGGCGGGCCGGTCGTAAAGGGTCGCCGGCGGCGCAATCTGCTCTATGCGGCCCTTGTTCATGACGACGATGCGGTCTGAGATCGACAGCGCCTCGGTCTGGTCGTGAGTGACCATGACGAAAGTGGTGCCAAGCCGCGACTGCAGCCGCTTCAGTTCGACCTGCATCTGCTCGCGCAGATGCGCATCGAGCGCCGACAGCGGCTCGTCGAGCAGCAGCACGCGCGGCTCGCAGACGATCGCGCGGGCAAGCGCGACGCGCTGGCGCTGGCCACCCGACAATTCGGACACGCGGGCGCCGAGCTTCTCGGCAAGGCCGACCATGTCGAGCGCTGCGCCGACGCGCTTTGCCTGTTCGGCACCGGAGAGCTTGCGCAGCGACAGGCCGAAGCCGACATTTTCGGCGACGTTCATGTGTGGGAACAGCGCGTAGTCCTGGAACACGGTATTGACAGGACGGGCGAAGGGCCTGAGCGCCGTGATGTCGCGGCCTTCGAGCAGGACCTTGCCGTTCGACGGGCTCTCGAAGCCGGCGATGACACGCAGGCTGGTGGTCTTGCCGCAGCCGGACGGTCCGAGCAAGGTCAGGAACTCGCCGCGGGCAATGTCAAGATCGACGGCGTCGAGCCCGACGATGCCGCCGGGGAAAATCTTGGAGACCTTGTCCAGCCGGACGAGAGGATCAGGCGCCATCGCGAACCTCGGACGGCTTGGTGGTGTTGACCCACAGGATCTGGCAGCGCTCCCTGCCCGGATTGCGGAAGGCATGCAGCAACGTGCTCCTGAAGGCGAAGCTGTCGCCGGCCTTCAGCCCGTATCTGGTCGAATCGACCACCAGCTCGACCTCGCCCGACAGGACGAAGCCGAATTCATGGCCGGCATGGGCGTAAGCTTCGGCGGTGCCGCCACCGGCGTCAACGGTCACCAGCATGCCGGTCAGCGTGGCGGCCGGCGGCGACAGCAGCGCCTTGGCGATGCCTTCCGATTTGACCGGGATCTGACGCCGGCTGTTGGCGCGCACACAATAAAGATCGTTGCCGACATCCTTGCCGTCAGCGATCAGCGCCGACGGCTCTATATCGAGGGCGGCGGCGAGCGGCCAGATCACTCGCACCCGCAATGACGACATGCCGCGCTCGATCTGGCTCAGTGCACCGATCGAGACACCTGCCTTGGCGGCAAGTTCGGCCAGCGAGAGATTGCGCTCCAGCCTGAGCGCCCGCACGCGCCGGCCGACCCTGACGTCGGCGTCGTCCTTCGGCTTCTCAGCCGCTTCGTCCAGCATGTCCATTCGTTCGTCCTTGTTTGGTTAGGTTTTCCCTTCTCCCCTTGTGGGAGAAGGTGGATCGGCGCGAAGCGCCGAGACGGATGAGGGGTGTTGGCCGGAGTGCTGTCGGTGCCATCTGGAACACCCCTCATCCGTCGCCTTCGGCGACACCTTCTCCCGCAAGGGGAGAAGGAAGAACCAGGCTCAGCCGCCTGCCTTGACCTTCTCGAACATCTTGGCGAGTTCGTCATTCTGCTTCATCGGCCCGGTGAAGATCGTGGTCTTCAGCATCACCTCGGGATCGGAAGGCAGCTGCAGTTTCTCCAACTCCTCCTTCGGCACAGCGGCGAAAGCCGAGCTGGTCGAGCTGCCATAGCCGTAGGCCTGGATCAGATACTTTCCGGAATCCGTTTCCAGCCGGCTGTTGATGAAGTCATAGGCTAGGTCGACGTTCTTGGCGTCCTTGAGCATGACGAAACCGCAAGCCCAGGTCAGCATGCCTTCCTTCGGCTTCATGAACTCTACAGGCACGCCCTGCTTCTTCAGCGAGGTGGCCGAGGCGTTCCAGGTCATGGCCGCGACCAGCTGTCCGCTCGCCAGTGCCTGTTCGACCGAGGTCATGTCGGTGGTGTAGTTCGAGAGCAGCGGGCGCTGCTCGCGCAGTTTTTCCGCCACCTTGTCCATCTGTTCCGGTGTCATGTCGAATGGATTGACGCCGGCCAGAAGGGCCGCCACCACCGGTGTGTCGTGGACGGCATCGATGGTCGCCATGCGCCCGGCATATTGCTTGTCCCAGAGCAGGTTCCAGCTGGCTTCCGGGTTCTTCACCAGATCGGTGCGGTAGAGAATCGAGGTATTGCCCCAGTCCCACGGCACCATCCAGACCTTGCCGTCGCCGGCCTGCAGGTCGGGCAGGTTCTTGAAGACCGGGAAGATCGAATCCCAGTTCTTGATGCGCCTGGTGTCGATCGGCTGCAGCAGGCCTTCCTTGTTCCAGCGCGCCACCTTGTCATAGCAAGGGTGCGCGACATCGGGGCGGAAGCCGGCCTTGACCTTGGTGAAGGCGTCATCGTCGTCGCCGAACATCGAGGCTTCGACACCATCGGGGTGCGCGGCGAGGAAGCTCTTGTTGAAGTCGGGCAGTTCATAGCCCGACCAGGTGAAATATTGCAGCTTGTCGCCGGCAAAGGCGACAGTGGACGCAAGCGCCAGCGCCAAGGCGGCCAGTCCGGCTTTCGCTATCTTTGCCGTTGTCGATTTCAGGTCGAATGCCATTGCAGTTCTCCTCTTTCGGTTTCTTCTGGTTTTGACAGGTTGGCGGGCGCTGACCGCCGGGTGGCAGCGAGCCCGCGATGGCGCAGGACTTCGGCGAGTGCGGCGATGAGGAACGACACGGCCAGGATCGCCGTGCCGAGCGCCATGACGGTCGGCAGCGATTTCGGGAAGCGCAGCTGGCTCCAGATATAAAGCGGCAGCGTCGGCTCGGTGCCGGCAAGGAAGAAGGCGACGATGAACTCGTCGAACGAGGTCAGGAAGGCCAGCATGAACGCCGAAATAATGGCGGGCAGGCTGAGCGGCAGCATCACCCGTCTGAAGGTCGTCCAGTCCGAGGCGCCGAGGTCGAGCGCTGCCTCACGGACGGTCTTCGGGATGGCGGCGAAGCGGCTGCGCATGACCACCACCGTCGTCGGCAGCGCCACCAATACGTGGCCGAGCACAATGGCAATGCGCGACGGCCCGAAACCGGCGAGATTGACCAGGATCAACAGCGAGATGCCGACGATGACGCCGGGGATCAGGATCGGCAGCCGCGCAATGGCACTGATCGTGGCGGCCAGCGGCGAGCGACCGTAGAGGTCCATATAGGACACGGTGATGCCGCAGAGTGTTGCGCCGGTGGCGGCAATGGCGCCGATGACGAGGCTGGTGGCAAGCGCACCGGACAGCGCCGAATTGCCGTAAAGTGTGCCGTACCACTCCAGCGTGAAGCCTTGCAGCGGAAATGCCGCCTGGATCGAATTGTTGAATGAAAACAGCGGGATCAGCAATATCGGCAGATACAGGAACACCAGATAGGCAAGGACGTACGCTCCGAGCCAGCCGCCGCCTTGCTTTGCGTCCAGGCGCGCCGTGTTCATGTGCGGCTGCCGTATCGGCGGTCGGCGAAGCGCACCACCAGCACCACGGCGAGAATGACCAGCATGACGGCGACGGCGAGTGCAGCGCCGAACGGCCAGTCATTGGCCTTGCCGAACTCGGCCTGGATCAGCGTGCCGATCATTGTACTGGCAGGGCCGCCGACCAGCGCCGGCGTCACATAATCGCCGACGGTCGGCACGAAGACGACGAGAGCAGCCGCCAGCACGCCCGGCATCGAATTGGGCAGCACGATGCGACGGAAGCTGGTGAACGGTTTTGCGCCGAGATCGGAAGCAGCTTCGAGCAGCGATTTCGGGATCGTGTCCAGCGCCACATAGATGGGCAGGATCGCGAACGGCGCATAAGCGTGGGCAAGCGTGACGACGACCGCTGCCGGCGTATTAAGGAAGGCCAATGTCGGCTCCGACCAGATGCCGCTTTCGATCAGCGCCGAGTTCAGCACGCCATTATAGGCAAGCACGATCTTCCAGGCGAAGACGCGCAGGAGATAGCTGGTCCAGAACGGCAGGGTCAGCAGGAACAACAGCAGCCCGCGCCGCCGCCCGGCATGGAAAGCCAGATAGTAGGCAACGGGATAGGCGGTGACGACGGTTGCCAGCGTCACCAGGCCGGCGATACCCAGCGAGCGCAGCGTCACCGTCCAGTACAGCGGATCGGTGGCCACAGTGACGAAATTCGCAAGGGTGAAACCAGTCCCCAGCAGCGAGCCGTCATTGCCGCGAAAGGCGAGAAAGAACACCAGGCCAAGGGCGAAAAGGATCAGCAAGAAGGTGACCAGCCCGCCGGGCAGCAGCATGGCGAAGCGGAAGGCCGGCGAAGACCGGGTTTCCGGCAGCAACTGCGTTACGACGATGGTCGACATCGGCTGTCCATCGAAATTTGAAATCGATTAAGCTTTTTTCATATTTGTGAAATTGTCAAGCTATTTCATGCTTGGGCATGAACGTCAGCGTTCGAAGGCGTCCAGCATCCGGTACCAGGCGATCGTCGCGGCGACGCCGACCTGCCGAAACGCATGAAACGGAATCGGCCGGATCGGCGAGACCGGGAACGGCAATTGCCTGGTGTCGCCGCTCGACAGGTAGGAGGCGATGCGCTCGCCAAGCGCGGTCATCAGGCCGATGCCGCGGCCCTGGCAACCGACGACCGCCAGCAGACCCTTCTCTGGCTCGTGGATATGCGGGAGATGGTCCGGCGTCATTGCCACCCGGCCGAACCACCGCTTTTCAATGGCAATGTCTGACAGCGCCGGATAAAGCCGCAGCAGCGCGCGCTCCAGATGCGCCCAGTCGGCCGGGCCGTTCGGCAAGGCCATGCGGCCGCGTCCGCCGAGCACCAGCCGGCCATCGGCACTCTTGCGGTAATAGACGAGGATGCGGCGCGAATCCGACACTGCCTGCCCTTCCGGCAGGATAGCCGCCGCGAGATTGGACGATAGCGGTGCTGTCGCGATCTGGAAGGAATGCAGCGGGACGATCGTCTCGGCGAGGCCGGGAAGCAGGCCGCCGGTATAGGCGTTGGTCGCCAGGACAATCGCCTTGGCCTTGAGTTCGGCGCCGCTTTCTGTAGAAACGTGCCAAATGCCAGCATTCTGGCTGATCTGCATCACGTTCTGGCGTTCGGCGATTTTCACGCCCGCCGCTACAGCGACGCGCGCCAGTTCCGACGTGTAGGCGAGCGGATCGATGACACCGGCGCGGCGATCGAGCCAGCCGCCGAGATAGCCTTGCGCGCCGGTCATCGTCGCGATCTCCGTCGCGCTCAGCAGCCGGACATCGGCGCCGCGGGCGCGCCACTGCCGGTCCCGGTTCGCCGCCGCTTTCAGCGCGGTCTCGGTATGCGCGGCCTGGATCCAGCCATTGCGGACGAACGGCACCGCCAGTCTTTCGTCGCGGATCAATTCGAAGACGGTGTCAGCGGTCGAGGCGGCAAAGTTGACGAGCGCTTCGCCGCGTTCGAGACCAAAATGCTCCAGCAGCCAATCCGGATCGTATTTCAGGCCGGGAATGACCTGACCGCCGTTCAGGCCGGATGCGCCATTGCCAATTTCGCCGGCCTCCAGCACCTGGACAGCAAGGCCGAACCGGGCAGCGTGCAAGGCTGTCGACAGCCCCATGATACCGCCGCCGACGATAACGACATCCACGCATTGGCCGGCGGGAAAAAGCGACTGGAACGCGGTGGCTGTCCGCGGCTTCTGCCAGATTGGATCGGAAAACCGTACGGGCAAGCGTCACCTGGAGATTTCAGTAGGTGAAAACCCTAGCGACGGTTTCATTATTTTGAAAGAGCGTTTTCCGTCGCCGTTGGCGCACCTCAGGCTCGATCAAGGTCCGGCGATGCGAAGACCGCTTGAAAGAATTGACAAAGCTCGTCCTGCAGGCGGGATAGACCTTTGGCGGGAATTTGTTGAAAGTGCCGCGGCCGAAGGACAAGACAACAGGAAATGTAAGCCATGACGAACGCCACACATTTGCCCGCCGAAGGCCTCTTCGTGGGCCGCGCCAGGGCGAGCGATGCTTCCCATCCGCTGGTGGTCACGGTGCGTGACGGCACGGTCTTCGATATCACGTCAAATGTGGCGCCGACCGTGCGCGACGTTTGCGAATTGCCGGATCCGGCGGGGCACGTCCGCTCGGCCAAGGGGCGGCCGATCGGCCCGCTCGATGCCATTGCCGCCAGCAGTTTCGAGACAGCGCGCGATCCGGGGAAACCGTACCTGCTGTCCCCCGTCGACCTGCAGGCGATCAAAGCGTCTGGCGTCACCTTTGTCGTCAGCCTGCTCGAACGGGTGATCGAGGAGCAGGCGCGCGGTTCGGCGGAAAAGGCCGACGCCATTCGCGCCGACATCGCCGGGCTGATCGGCCACGATCTGTCGAAGCTCAAGCCCGGCTCGCCGGAAGCGATGGAGATCAAGGCCAAGCTGATTGCGCGCGGCGCCTGGTCGCAATATCTGGAAGTCGGCATCGGCCCCGATGCCGAGATCTTCACCAAGTGCCAGCCGATGGCCTCGGTCGGCTTCGGCGCCGATGTCGGCCTGCATCCGGTTTCGACATGGAACAATCCGGAGCCGGAGATCGCCATGATTGCCGCCAGCAGCGGCAGGATTGTCGGGGCGACGATCGGCAACGACGTCAATCTGCGCGACGTCGAGGGGCGCTCGGCGCTGCTGCTCGGCAAAGCCAAGGACAACAACGCTTCGGCAGCACTTGGCCCCTTTATCCGGCTGTTCGATGAGACGTTTTCCATTGGCGACGTGAAGCAGGCGATCGTACGCCTGAAGGTCGAGGGCGAGGATGGGTTCTCGCTGGAGGGCGCCAGTTCGATGGCCGAGATCAGCCGCTCGCCGGAAGAGTTGGTCGCCGCCGCCATGGGGCCGCATCATCAATACCCCGACGGGCTGGCACTTTATCTCGGCACCATGTTCGTGCCGTCGAAGGATCGGGGCGAAACAGGCAAGGGCTTTACCCACAAGGTCGGCGACATCGTCACCATCTCGTCGGAGAAATTCGGCGCCTTGGTCAACCGCGTGCGGCTGTCGCCCGACTGCCCACACTGGACCTACGGCGCCAGCCACCTGATGCGCGACCTCGCCAGGGCCGACCTCATCTAGTCCCGCAGCCTAACATCCGATAGTTTCTAGAATTCTCTGATTGGAAATTACCTGCTCGTCGGCATTCGGGAGAGTCCATTGATCGTCGCTCTTGAGGGCAAGACCCTTGTCGTTACCGGCGGAACGCAAGGGCTTGGCGAGACCATCGCCCGGCTGGCCTCAGCCGACGGCGGCGAAGGGATCGCCATTGTCGGCCGCAATGCCGAGCGTGGCAGACGCATCGCCGAAGAGCTTTCACGACCAAGCCGGCCCGTCGTCTTCATCCAGGCCGATCTTGCAGATCCGGCCGCGCCTGCAGCTGTCATGGCGGAAGCGATCAAAAGACTCGGCCGCATCGATTGTCTGGTGAACGCCGCGGCCCTCACCGACCGGGCCTCGCTGGAAACTGGCACAATCGACGACTGGGACAGGTTATTTTCCGTCAATGCGCGCGCGCCGTTCTTCCTCATGCAGGCGGCCGTAGCCGACATGAAGACACGGCGGGCGGCGGGGGCCATCGTCAACATACTGTCGGTGAATGCGCATTGCGGTGCGCCGGACCTTGCCATCTATTCCGCAACCAAGGGCGCGCTTTCGACGCTGACCAGAAACATTGCCAACGCGCATCTTTCCGATCGCATCCGCGTCAACGGCATCAACATGGGCTGGGTAGCGACGCCGGCCGAACAAGAGATGCAGGCGCGCACGCTGGGCAAGGGCGAAAACTGGGCAAAGATTGCCGCCGCCGGCCTGCCGCTTGGTCGATTGCTGACCATGGACGAAGTCGCCCAGCTAACGCTGTTCCTGCTCAGCGACGCCTCCGGGCTGATGACCGGGACGCTTATCGACCTAGAGCAATCCGTGCTCGGCGCGCCGCCGCGCAGCATTGCATGACGGTCGCAAGGCCGATCGTCGCCCGCCTGGAAAATATCAGCCAAACTGATGCAATCTGATGGGATTGCTGATGGCGCGGTGCCTTGCGCCAACGTCCATTGGCAATCGAGGCTTGCCATCGATCGAAAAAGGGAATGCTCTAATGCGCCCAGGTCGACGCTGGCAAATGCGATCACGGCTTTGGCCGCGCACGGTTTTTGGCCGCGATCGTCGTCGGAGGAGGAGTTCGGTTCAAATGGGAGGAAATCAAATGCTGACGAGGCTAAGACTGCTTGTACTTGGCTTGGTGGTGGCCCTGGCCATTCCGGCCGCGGCACAGGCCAAGACGTTCTACTGGATTTCGCATGGCGGCCCGGCCGATCCGGTCTGGACCTACTTCCTTGCCGGCGCCAAGCAATGGGCGGCGGACACCGGCAACACCGTCAACACGTCGTTCCACAATGGCGACGTGGCGTCGCAGCAGGAGGCTGTTCGCGCCGCGATTTCCGCCAAGGCCGACGGCATCACCACGACCAGCCCTGATCCGGGCAGCCTTGTGGAGATCGCCAAGGAAGCGCGGGCGGCGAACATCCCGATCATCAACTTCAACACGCCCGACCCGAAGGCGGACTTCAACGCCTATGTCGGCGGCGACAACGTCACCTTCGGCAAACATTGGGCGCAGTATCTGGTCGACAAGGGCCTTGTGAAGAAGGGCGACTTCGTCTGGATGCCGGTCGAAATTCCCGGTGCCACCTATGGCGTCCAGGAAGAGGAAGGCATCAAGAGCGTGTTCGAGCCGCTCGGCATCACCTACGAAATCACCGAAGCGACGCTCGACCAGGCCGAAGTGATCAACCGCATGGTCGATTACCTCACCGCCAACAGGGCCAAGGTCAAGGCGGTTATCGGCCTCGGCGACCTTGTCACCGGTTCGATCAAGCGGGTGTTCGACCAGGTCGGCGTCAAGCCGGGCGAAATCCCGGTCGTCGGCTGGGGCAACTCGCTCGACACCACCCAGGAAGTGCTGAACGGCTACGTCAATGCCGCGCAGTGGCAGGATCCGCAGGCGACCAGCTACGTCGCGCTCTCGCTCGCCAACATGGCGGCGAGCGGTATTCCGCCCGGCTTCGACGTGATCACCGGCGCGCTCTACGAGAAGGACACCGCGGCAGTCTACGACAAGATCCTGTCCGGCAAATAAATCCGCGATCGAGTTGGTCACGGCCGCTTCGGCGGCCGTGACTGTCTCATCATTCCGCCGAAGCCGGTTGCGGTCGCGGCCAAATCCAATCCTATCGCGGGTCCAAGGTGGAAAATCGTTCTCTTATCCAACGCTCGATCGCGCGGCCCGAGTTCGGGCCGTTTGTGCTGCTCGTCGTCGAGATCGCCGTGTTCTGGGGCATCAACCACGACTTCCTGTCGCCGCAAAACATCTCGAACACGCTGGCCTTTACGGTCGAGCTCGGGCTGATCGCGCTGGCGATGACGCTGTTGATGACATCAGGCGAATTCGATCTCTCGGTCGGCTCGGTGTTCGGCTTCTCGCCGGTCCTGATGTGGACGTTGTTCAACAGCGGCGTCGCCTCGCTGGAAGCCGCCTTCGTCATTGCGCTGGTGGTCGCTGCGTTCATTGGACTGGTCAATGGCTGGTTCGTGACGCAGCTCAAGATCCCGTCCTTCCTGGTGACGCTGGGCATGCTGCTGGTGGTGCGCGGCACCGCTTTGTTCGTCACCAACGGGTTTCCGCAGCGGACCTGGAGCGCCGAGGGCAGCTGGCTGGCGGAAGCGCTGGTCGGCGATTTCTTCATCGGGCCGTTCCGTATCTACATGTCGCTGTTCTGGTTCATCGCCGCCGCAATCGCGCTCGGTTACGTGCTGACGCAGAGCCGGACAGGCAACTGGATCCAGGCAGCCGGCGGCAACCCGAGTGCTGCAAGGGCGCGCGGCGTCAATGTCAGCGGTGTCAAGATCGGCCTGTTCATCCTGTCGTCGATCCTGGCCTCGCTTGCCGGGGTCATCTCCTCGCTGCGCACCTCGGCGGCCAACCCCAACAGCGGCACCGGCTACGAGCTCGAAGTCATCGCCATGGTGGTGATCGGCGGCACGGCGCTGACAGGCGGGCGCGGCACAATCATCGGCACGGTGCTCGGTATCCTGATCCTGCGCGTGATGCGCAACGGCATCGTGCTGATCGGTGTGCCTGGCCTTGCCTATAATATTTTCATCGGCGCCATCATCCTCGGCATGATGGCGCTCCATTCATGGCTGGAACGCCGGCATCAGGCAGGGACTTGAACCATGGCCGAACCGCTTGTCCGCATGGAAAATATTCGCAAGTCCTATGGCCGCGTGCAGGCGCTGGTTGATGCCACTTTCCATGTCAACGAAAGGGAGATCGTCGGCCTGCTCGGCGACAACGGCGCCGGCAAGTCGACGCTGATCAAAGTGCTGTCGGGCGCGGTCCCGCTGACCAGCGGCGATATCTTCATCCGCGGCAAGAAGGTGAATTTGCGCACTACCAGCGACGCCATCGCGCATGGCATCGAGACGATCTACCAGGACTCGGCGCTGGTGACGCAGCTGTCGATCGCCCGCAACCTGTTTCTCGGGCGCGAGCCGATCAAGCCGCCGCGCTTCCTCAATCGGATGGACCAGGAGGCAATGAACGTGGTTGCCCGCGACCTGCTCAAGCAGGTCGGCATCTCGAAGAACATCCCGCCGACGACGCCGATCGGCTCGCTCTCCGGTGGCGAGCGGCAGGCGGTGGCGATTGCGCGCGCCATGCATTTCGACAGCGACCTCATCATCCTCGACGAGCCGACCAACAATCTCGGCGTCGCCGAAACGCAAGGCGTGCTGAGCTTCGTGCGCAGCGCCCGCGATTCCGGCCATTCCTGCATCTTCATCGCCCACAACATCCATCATGTCTTCCAGGTGGTCGACCGCATCGTCGTCATGCGCCGCGGCAAGGTGGTCGCCGACGATATCGACCCGAAGAAGACCAGCGTCGCCGAAGTCGAACGCGTCATCACCGGCATGTCGGACAAGGAGATCCATGACGCGCTGGTCGAGGGCACGCAACGGCCCGGCTGAGCAGCCGGGGGTCCGCCTGATCGTCAAGGCACTGGATCGCATCGCCACATGGTTGCGACATGAAAGCCACCGTTTCGGATATTGCCAGGAGCTGCGGCCTGTCGACCGCGACGGTCGACCGCGTGCTCAACAACCGGCCGGGGGCCAGTGCCGCCAACCGGCAGCGCGTCATGGAGGCGGCCAAGCAGCTCGGCTATCTGCCGGTCGTCGACCAGGTCGCGTTGCCCTCGCGGCCGGCGCATCTCGAATTCTTCCTGCCGATCGGCAGCAATGCCTTCATGGCCGATCTGGCCAGGCACATCGAGGATTATGCGGCGCGCCTGCCGCTGGTCGCCTCCTGCCGCATCCACAAGCTCGCCGGCATCTCGCCGAGTGCCTTGCAGGCGGCCGTCGAAAACCTCTCGCTCAAGGCGAACGGTGTCGGCGTCATTGCCATCGATCACCCGAGAACGCGCAACATCTTGCGCGAGATCGTCGAGGCCGGCATCCGCCTGGTCACACTGGTGTCCGATGTTCCTGGCGCGCCCCGCTCGGCCTATGTCGGCATCGACAACCGGGTGGCCGGCCGTACGGCGGCGCTGCTGATGGGACGGTTCCTCGGCGGCCGCCAGGGCCATCTGGCGATGGTCGTCGGTTCACGCTCCTACCGCGGCCACGAGGAACGCGAGATGGGCTTTCGCTCCGTGCTCGGCGAGGAGTTCCCCAACCTAACCGTCACCAGCGCCGTCGAGATCAACGACGAGCCGGAGGCCAGTTATACCGCGACCATGAAGGCGCTGCACAGCGAGCCGGAGCTGCTCGGCATCTACTGTATCGGCGCCGGGCGCTCGGGCGTGGCAAAAGCATTGCTCGAAGTCAGGCCGCAGACGAAGCCGGTGTTCATCTGCCATGATCTGACGCGCGAGACGCGCGGCTATCTCGTCGACGATCTGCTCGACGTCGTCATCGACCAGAATGCGCGGCTGATCGCCGAACAGTCGGTCATTCGCCTGCTCGGCTCGATCGCCTCGTCGGCGCCCTATCTGACGCGGAAATTCATCGAGCCGCGCCTGATCTTCAAGGAAAATGTCCCGGTGCAGTGATGTCGCGCGAGGCGATGGTCGCTCGGGCCTGGATCGTTAAAATTCGGTTGATACCGCAAATCTGCACATCACCTATGCAACTTTTGTGGTTGCCGAATCATTGGGCAATCGATAGTTTCGCAGGTGTCGGCCATCTACTCCTCCCAGATGCGATGCCGACGCTGAGTGCGGTACACCTCCTCCCGTGCCGTATTCGAAATCGAGCCCGCTGCCACCTCCTCCCGGCAGCGGGCTTTTTTTGTTCCGGCTCCGGGATAGCGGGCGATGCTGGGAACGTGACTGGCACCGGACACGATTGCTGATCCGCGGATCGATGAGCTTCGCTGCGACCGCCGCGGCTTGTCGGGCAGAATCCTGTCACACTTGTCACTCTCACCGGTTCGCCGGCGGCCCTATCCTGCCTCACGACCGGCAATCAACGCCGCGCCGGCCATGGTGCGGAGGATCGGCACAGGAGACGCGAGATGGCACATCGCGATGGGACGAGACATCACCCGGCGGCGCGGCCCGCAATCGAAACGCCACGTATCGTTTCGCCGCTTGCGAGACTATCTGGCCCTGAAAGACGTGATCAGGCCTTCCGCCATGCGGACGAACTGCGCGCTCGGGCCCTCGGCGCCGACGCTTTGCAGGCTGACGCGGGCGCCCTCGAGCAACAGCGACAGCGTGTCCGCAAGAAGCTCGGCCTGTCCGATGCCGGCATCGCGACACAGCGAGACCAGCCGATCGCGCTGCGCTTCCTTGAGTTCCTTGATCACTTGCCTTGCCGGATGATCCGCCTCGCTCAGCTCGATGGCGGCGTTGGCCATGTCGCAACCGCGACGGTCCGACATCAGGCAATCGGCCGCCATCCGGACCCAGGCATGCAGCTGCGCCAGCTTGTCGCCCGGATTCTTAGCCTCGAACTTTTCCCACATCGCGTTGGCGCTGCAAGCGGTCGCCCGCAGACATTCGATGATCAGGTCGTCCTTGGACTCGAAATGCCGGTAGAGCGTCATCTTGTTGGTGCCGGCGGCCTCGGTGATGGCATCGATGCCGACGCCGCGAATGCCATGCTTGTGAAACATGTCCCGTGCCGTCTCCAGGATCCTGTCCCGGGGGCGAACACGCTCCACAACACCGTCTGTCATCAAAACCTCCGTGATTGCGTTTCCCGAAATTCCCTCGGTGCACCTCTTGACTAGGGTGTTACCGGTCTGTAACGTTAGAGATGTTACTTACCTGTAACACCCGCATTGCATCATGTCAAACTCGCAAGTGCCGGCCATCAACCCCGCCCCGATCGGCAAGGGGACGAACCGCACCCTCACGGCCTCGGCCGGCGAGCAAGAAAACACCCGATCCGGGGCTTGCCGCGGATCGCCAAAAACCAGGAGCCGCTTCGATGTCGCAGCGCAATGATCTGACGATCGATGAAGTCGTGAGGGATCCGATGATCCGCATGCTGATGAAGGCCGACCGCGTCGACCCGCGGTCTTTCGAGGCGATGCTGCGTGCGCTGGCGGATGAGCAGGCCGAGCGCCGCAATGCGCCGCGCCGCCTTGTGGAAGATTTCGGCTTTCTCGAAGATTCCGGCTCAACGCGCAGCCGGCGGCTGTCCAGGGTGGCCAGGGCGTTTGGCCGGGCCAGAGCATCGGGCGAGGCATGCATCTCATGGTAAACTTCTTCATTCATCGTCCGATCTTTGCGTCGGCGATCGCCATCATCATGGTGCTCGCCGGAGCGATCTGTTATTTCCTCCTGCCCGTCTCGCAGTTTCCCGACATCACGCCGCCCCAGGTCGTGGTCAGCGCCCATTACCCGGGCGCCAGCGCGCAGGTCGTCGCCGACACGGTGACGACGCCGCTCGAACAGCAGATCAACGGCGTCCAGGGAATGACCTATATGTCGTCGTCGAGCTCCAATGACGGCTCCTCGACGATCACCATCACCTTCGACGTCGGCTACGATCTGAGCACGGCGGCCGTCGACGTCCAGAACCGCGTTTCGCAGGCGGCTTCCTCGTTGCCGGCCATCGTCAACCAGGGCGGCGTGACGATCAAGAAGCAGAACCCGAACTTCGTCCTGATCGTCGACCTCACCTCGCCGGACGGTTCCGTCAACCCGGTCGCGCTGAGCAATCTCGCCTACTTGCAGGTGGTCGATCCGCTGAAGCGCCTGCCCGGCGTCGGCGACGTGCAGATCTTCGGTGAGCGGCGCTATTCGATGCGCATCTGGCTCGACCCCGACAAGCTCGCCAATCTCGGCATTACTGCCGTCGACGTGCAGAACGCCGTCGCCGAGCAGAACGTCCAGGTGGCGGCCGGCAAGATCGGGCAATCACCGGCTCCGGCCGGCACTGCCTTCGAGATGCAGGTCAACGCCGTCGGCAGGCTGAGCGATCCCAAGGAGTTCGGCGACATCGTCGTGCGGGCCAATACCGCCAACGGCTCGCTGGTCAGGCTGCGCGACGTTGCGCGCATCGAACTCGGCGCGCTGCAATATTCGTCGTCGGCCTTCTTCGGCAAGGACCCGACGGTGGTGCTCGCGGTCTACCAGATGCCGGGCTCCAACGCGCTCGATCTGCAGCAGCGCGTCAAGGACAAGATGCAGGAGCTGTCGGCCCGTTTCCCGAAGGGCGTCAGCTACGCCATGCATTACGATACGACACGTTTCGTTTCGGCCTCGATGCACGACGTGCTGATCACGCTCGGCGAGGCGCTGGTCCTGGTCGTCGCCGTGGTGTTCATCTTCCTGCAAAGCTGGCGCACCACGATCATCCCGACGATCGCAATTCCGGTGTCGCTGGTGGCGACGCTGGCCGTCATGCATATGCTTGGCTTCTCGCTGAACATGCTCAGCCTGCTCGGCATGGTGCTGGCGATCGGCCTCGTCGTCGACGACGCCATCGTCGTCGTCGAGAATGTCGAACGCCAACTTGAGGCCGGCCTCAAACCGCTGGCTGCCACGCGTACCGCGATGGCGGAGGTTACCGGCCCGATCATCGCCACGACCGCCGTGCTGATGGCTGTGTTCGTGCCGGTTGCCTTCATTCCCGGCGTGTCCGGCCGGCTCTACAACCAGTTCGCCCTGACTGTGGCGATCTCCTTCGGCATCTCGGCCTTCGTCTCGCTGACGCTTACCCCGTCGCTCAGCGCCGCCTTCCTGCGCCACCGGCCGGAAACGCAGTTCGTGCTGTTCCGCTGGTTCAACATGGGCTTCGAACGGCTGGCGCATGCCTATGCGAATGGTGTGCGCATTCTCATCCGCCTGCGCTGGATCATGCTTGGCGTGTTCGCGGCCGGACTTGTCGCGACCTATTTCGTCTGGCAGCGCCTGCCGTCGACCTTCCTTCCGGTCGAGGACCAGGGCTATTTCTTCGTCGTCATCCAGCTCCCCGACGGGGCCTCGCTGGAACGCACCGACGCGGTGGCGCAAAAGGCACGCGACATCCTGCAGAACACGCCCGGCGTCGACATCGTCGGCTCGATCAGCGGCTTGAACTTCCTGACCAGCGCCGCGCAGTCGAACTCGGCGGTCGAATTCGCTATCCTGAAGCCATGGGACGAACGCGGCCCCGACCAGAGCGCCTCTAAGCTCGTCGCCGACGTGCGCAACAAGCTGCTGCAAATTCCGGAGGCTTTTGCGCTGAGTTTCGACCCGCCGTCGATCCCGGGCATCGGCACCACCGGTGGCTTCGAGTTCCAGGTCGAGGACCTGACCGGCCGCGGCAGCGTGGCGCTCAACGATGCGACGCAAGCCGTGATTGCCGAGGCGCGCAAGCAGCCCGAGCTCAACCCGCAGCAATTGTTCTCGTCGTTCTCGACCTCGACGCCGCAGTTCAACTACGATCTCGATCGCGCCAAGGCGAAGCTGCTCGGGCTCAACCTGCCGGACGTGTTCAATACGCTGCAGATCTATCTCGGCTCGCTCTATGTGAACGATTTCAACCTGTTCGGCCGCACCTTCCGGGTGACGATCCAGGCCGACAAGGATTCTCGTGCCGGTCCGGCCGACATATCGCGGCTCTATGTCCGCAATGCCTCGGGTGGGATGGTGCCGCTGAGCACGCTGGGCAAGCTTGTGCCGATCGTCGGCCCCGAGACCGTGCCGCATTACAACAACAATGCGTCGGCCCTGATCAATGGCGGCGCCGCCCCCGGCTTTTCGTCCGGCCAGGCGGTGGCGGCGATGGAACGTGCCGCTGCCACGGCGTTGCCGAGAGATTTCGGCTACGAATGGACCGGCATCACCTATCAGGAGCTCAAGGCGGGATCGATCGCATCCGTCGTCTTTGGTCTCGCGATCGTCTTCGTCTTCCTGATCCTCGCCGCGCAATATGAGAGCTGGGCGATGCCGTTCATGGTGCTGCTGGCGGTGCCGCTCGCACTGTTCGGTGCATTCGTCGTGCTGTGGCTGCGTGGCATGCAGATCGACGTCTATTCGCAGATAGGCTTCGTCATGCTGATCGGACTGGCGGCCAAGAACGCGATTCTGATCGTCGAGTTTGCCCGGCGCCGGCGCGAAGAAGGCCTCAGCATCGTCGACGCCGCGATGGAAGCGGCGCGGCTTCGGCTGCGGCCGATCCTGATGACCGCTTTCGCCTTCATCCTCGGCGTGCTGCCGCTGATGTTCGCTACAGGTGCAGGTGCCGCAAGCCGGCAGTCGATCGGCACCACCGTCTTTGGCGGCATGGTCGCGGCGACGATCCTGTCGCTGGTGTTCGTGCCGGTCTTCTATGCGGTGATCGAGCAGCTGCGCGAGCGCCGCAGCGAGAGCGAACCGGTTTCCGAAGCGACCGAACAACCAACTGCCGAACCCGCCTTCGAGCCATTGGCCGAAGCGGCCGAATAGGACTGGAGAATTGATCATGCGTAAATGGAAAATCGCGCTGGGAACGGCCGTCGCCCTTGGGGCGATTTCGGTGGCGAGCGTTCACCTGCTCGACATGGGCAGCCTCAGCCTCAACGCCGGCACAGCCGGGGCGGCAACACCCAAGCCGGAAGCCTTTGTCATGCCGGTGCCGGTGGTGAGCGTCGTCAAGAAGACGATCCCGATCTATCTCGACTATGCCGCCCGGGTGGAGCCGATCCGCAGCATCACGCTGCAGGCGCGCGTGCCGGGTTATCTGCAGGAGCAGGTCGCCACCGACGGCAGCGACGTTGCGAAGGGCGACCTTCTCTACAAGATCGCGCCGGAGGATTTCCAGGCTGCCCTCGAGCAGGCGAAGGCGCTTATCCAGCGCGACACGGCAACACTCGACTATGCGCGCTCCAATCTCGGGCGCGGCAGCGAACTCGCCAAGAGCGGCTATCTCGCTAAGGACGTGTTCGACCAGCGCACCAGCACCTTGCGTGAGGCTCAAGCCTCGCTTGCCGTGAACCAGGCCGCCTTGCGGACCGCCGAGCTCAATTTGAGCTATACCGAAATCCGTGCCCCGTTCGCGGGACGCATCGGACGCAGCCAGGCTTCCGTCGGAACGCTGGTCAGCGTTGCCGGCACGGTGCTCAATTCGCTGGTGCAGCTCGATCCGATCTACGTCACCTTCAATCCGAGCGAAACGGACCTGACACAGATCGAGGAAGCCCGGGCCGCGGGACCGATCAGTGTCGACGTCCTGCTTCCCGGTGAAACGGAACCGCGCCAGAAGGGCGATCTTACCTTCATAGACAACACGATCGATCGCTCGACCGGCACGATCACGGCACGGGCGACGATCGGCAACGGCAAGTTCACGCTGCTGCCCGGCCAATATGTCCGCGTCCGGCTGCACGTCAAAGAGCAGCCCGATGCGCTGATGGTACCGCAGACGGCACTCGGCTCAGGCCAGCTCGGCAAATACCTCTATGTCGTCGGCAAGGACAACACGGTCGACCAGCGTATCGTTTCGCTCGGACCGACCAGTGGCGATCAGGTCGCCATCTTGAGCGGTGTGGCCGAAGGCGACCGGGTGATTACCGGCAATCTGCAGAAGATCGGCCCGGGAATGCCGGTCTCGCCGCTGCCCGAGAAACCGGCCACCTGATAACCCCCATCAGGTCCAGTTCCGCGGCGCCCTCGGCTCCCACGCCAAGGGCGCCGTTTTGCTATGTTTCGTTCTACGCAATTCCTTGGGGAAAGCGCTACATACGCCGGCTTCGAGAAGCCGGTGTGATGTTCAGCGATGAAGAACGGGTCGGTCTTTGCGGCCGTGCGGCCTGACGGCCTTGCCGGCGCCGCAAGCCAGCCGGCCAAGCGGAAGTCAAGAAATCCACAACCCGCCTCTTGTTAGATTGTCGACAATCTGCTTGTCTTGATTTCGGTTCCCTGGAGCAGCCGAATGACAAAGCTGGATTTCAATCCGATCGCGGATACGACACGCAGGGCCGAGATCGTAGGGCTGCTCCGGCGGGCGATCCTGACCGGCCAGCTGGAACCTGGACAGAAGCTCAACGAACTCAGGATTTCCGAGCAGATGCGGGTGAGCCGCGCGCCGCTGCGCGAGGCGATGCGCGAGCTGGTGCAGGAAGGCATCCTGACCAGCATTCCCTACGCCGGAACCTTTGTCATCGACGTCACCGCCAAGGACATCGACGACGCCTATTCGCTCAACAAGGTGCTCGACGAGTTCGCCATCGCGCGGACCTGGCCGCTTCGCGACCAGCGCTTCTTCGACGAACTCGACCGGCGTCATGCGGCGGTGAAGCAGGCGACGCGCGACCTGGACACGACGCGGCAGATCGAAACGGCGCTGCAACTGCATGGCCTGATCCACGAATGGGCCGACAATTCGGTGCTGCTTGAAACGTGGCAACGGCTGACCAGCCGGCTGCAGATGTATTTCGCGTTGCACCAGCGGGCGCGCAACGAGCCGGTGCCTGCCGTAGATGCTCACGAGACCTATGTACGGCTGCTCAAGGGCAGCGACATGCGCGCCGCACAGCGCCACGCCAAGGACCATATCGACCTGGATTTCGAAGAACTGCTCGCCTATGCGCGCGGGCTGGAACAGCGCGGCTCAAAGGATGCTAGTCGTGCAAGCCCGACCCGCGGTCGGCCCGAAACCGCGTGATGAGCCCGATAAGTTTGGCGGGCCACCTTTAATACCGCAGATAACGGACAGAAGACGTGCAGATCAAAACCATCAAGGCCTACCATGTCGTGCAGCCCTTCGTTGACGGGCCTTATCGTATGTCCAAGGGGCGCGTCGCCGATGCGTTCGACGCGGTGATCGTCGCCGTCACCGCCGATAGCGGGCTCACCGGCTGGGGCGAGATGGCGCCGCTTGGCAATTTCTATTCGCCTGCCTTCGCTGCGGGTACTCGCGCCGGTGTCGTCGAGATCGCGCCGCATCTCATTGGCCATGACCCACGCGGGCTTGCCAGTATCAACAGGCTGATGGACACGGTGTTCAAGGGCCATCCCTACGTCAAGTCGACGCTCGACATGGCGTGCTCGGATCTCGCGGCGCGCGCCGCCGACGTGCCGCTGGTCACCCTGCTTGGCGGGCGCGAAAGCAAGACGGCCGAACTCTACAAAGTCGTCACCCACGGCACGGTCGACGCGATGGCTGCGCTCGCCAAGCGCATCGTCAAGGACGGCTTTCACCGGCTGCAGGTCAAGGTCGGCGGCAACGTCCATGACGACATCGAACGCGTCACAGCCGTTGCCGCCGCGGTGCCGAAGGGCACCGTCATCTTCTGCGACGCCAATGCCGGCTGGACGCCTTACCAGGCGCGCCAGTTCGTGGATGCGACGCGCACCATCGACTACACGTTCGAGCAGCCCTGCACGACGATCGACGAATGCCTGTCGGTGCGCCGCTCGCTCGACAAGCCGATGGTGCTCGATGAATCCGTCGCCTCGCTTGATGATATGCTCGATATCCATCGCAAGGGCGCGGCCGACGGGCTGACGCTGAAGATCTCACGCCTCGGCGGCGTCACCAAAACGCGCCAGATCCGCGACCTTGCCGTCGACCTCGGCTTCATGATCACGGTCGAGGACACTGGCGGCGCCGAGATCGACACATCGGCTATGGCGCATCTGTCGCTGTCGACGCCGGAGGAGCGCCGGCTGCACGCCATCGCCTTTCACGAATGGGTGACGGTGCGCACCGCATCCAACATGCCGCCGGTTTCGGGAAGCCGTATGGGCATTCCGGATGGGCCGGGCCTCGGCATCGATGTCGTTCCCGGCCTGCTTGGTGCGCCCTTCTTCGAAATCGGCAGCTGAGCTGCAATAAGGCTGCACTCAATCAAGCTGAATATGCCGCGTCCTTCTGGCTGCGGAGGCACGGCCGTGTGGATTGACCGCTCATCCAATCGTCTTCGGCCGATTGCAGAACGACAATGCCCAATTGCCGGTTGAAATATTTTTCATTTGCAAATAGAAATGTTCAAAACGTTGATTTGGACGCTGCGGCGCGTCAGGAACTGGAGGAAGCGACATGTCCCATCCGCAATTTGCAGCGGAACTTCTGCAGCGCGCTGAACAGCAGGGGCCGATCACCATCGGGCTTGCCGGCGCCGGGCAGATGGGCACCGACATCGTCGTCCAGGTCGCGCTGATGCCGGGCATGCGGATCGGCGCTATTTCCGAAGTCAGGCCGCAGGCAGCGATCGACGCGGCGCTGCTCGCTGGCCATGACCGTTCTGACATCGTCCAGGCCGGCAATGCGGCCGCGATCGACCGCGCCATCGAGGCCGGCAAGATCGCGGTGACCGAAGATTTGCATGCGCTGGCGGCGGCCGGCCGGATCGACGTCATCATCGACGCGACGGGCAATCCCAATATCGGCACGTTGTTCGCGCTGGAAGTGATGAAGAACGGCAAGCACATCGTCATGCTCAATGTCGAGGCCGACATCACCATTGGCCGTTTCCTCAAGGACGAAGCGCGTAAGGCTGGCGTCGTATATACCGGTGCGGCCGGCGACGAGCCGGCCTGCACGCTGGAGATCATCGGGTTTGCCAAGAGCCTCGGCTTCAACATCATCGCCGCCGGCAAGGGCAAGAACAATCCGCTGAAGATCGACGCCATGCCGGCCGACTACGAGAAGGAGGCGGCCGAGCGCAACATGAATGCGCGCATGCTGGTCGAATTCGTCGACGGCTCGAAGACGGCGATCGAGATGGTGGCGATCGCGAATGCGACCGGGCTGGTGCCCGACGTGCCGGGCATGCACGGCCCGACCGCGACGCTGGAGGAGTTGGCCAGCGTGCTTTGCCCGCGCGACGATGGCGGCGTGCTGCATCGCAAGGGCGTGGTCGATTACTCGATCGGCAAGGGTGTGGCGCCCGGCGTGTTCTGCATCATCGAGACCCGGCATCCGCGTGTGCTGGAGCGCATGATCGACCTCAAGGTCGGCAAGGGGCCCTATTTCACGATCTTCCGGCCCTATCATCTGACCAGCCTGGAAGTGCCGCTGTCGGCGGCGCGCGCCGTGGTCTACAAGCGGGCCGACATGGAGCCGCTCGACCATCCTGTGGCCGAGGCGGTCGCGGTCGCCAAGAGCGATCTTGGCGTTGGCCAGTCGCTCGGCATGATCGGCGAGAACGACTATCGCGGCTTCGCCATGATCTGGGGGGATGCGCGCGCCCGTGGCGCCCTGCCGCTCGGCCTTGCCGAACGCGCCAAGGTGGTCAAGCCGCTCAAGACCGGCGACTTCCTGACCTATGAAAATTGTGTACCCGACGATTCGATGGTGATAACCCAGATCCGCCGCCGTCTCGACCAGTCGGACGGACGGTTCGTTACAAACGCAGCCTGACCCCGCCGGATCTCCGCCTGATGGACGATGTCGTAATCGGGATCGACGCCTCGACCACGGCCGTGAAGGCGATTGCCTTCACCCGCGCCGGCGAGGAGCTGTTCCAGGCGCGCGAGACCTATCCGCTTTTAAATCCGAAGCCCGGCCATTTCGAGCAGGAGGCCGAACAATGGTGGACGGCGCTGCTTGGCGCGTTGAAGCAGGTCACCGAGGCGGTCGGCACTACGCGGGTGGCGGCGATCTGCATCGCTCACCAGCGAGAGACCTTCACGCTGGTGGACAGCGCCGGCAAAGCACTCATGCCGGCGATCCTGTGGCTCGACGAACGCGCCCGGCCGCAGGTTATCAGGCTTTCGGCCGAACTCGGCCGCGAGGCGATCCGCGACTGGAGCGGCAAGCCGCCGGACCCGACGCCGGCGCTCTACGCCATTGCCTGGCTTGCCGAGCACCAGCCGCAAGTGCTTCGCCAGGCAGCGGCACTGGTCGACGTGCACGGTTTCTTCGTCCAGCGGCTGACCGGGCGATTGGTCACCAGCACCGCAAGTGCGGATCCGCTCGGGCTGCTCGACGTCGAGAAAGGTACCTGGCATCCCCGCCTCGTTGCGGCCGCCGGACTGCAGATGGAGCAATTGCCCGAGCTGGTCGCGCCAGGCGTGGTCTGCGGCAGTCTTTCCGCAAGCATAGCGCAGCTGACCGGCCTGAGGGCCGGCACGCCGGTCGTTGCCGGCGCTGGGGACGGCCAGGCGATGGGCCTCGGCATGGGCGTCTACGGCGAGGGCAAGAGCTATCTCTCGCTCGGCTCCGGCGTGGTCAGCGGCTGCTATTCCGGCAAGGTGAAAACCTCGGACGCCTTTCGCACGCTGGTTTCGCCGACCGGCTCCGGTTTCATGCTGGAGACCGTGCTGCGCTCGGGCATGCAGCTGGTCGACTGGATCGTGCGAACCACCGGTTCGCCCTCGGCGGCAGCGCTGGAGAAAGTGGCGCTGGATGTTGCCGCGGGCAGCGAGGGCCTGCTCATCATGCCCTATTGGGCCGGCGTCATGAGCCCGTATTGGGACGGTGCCGCGCGCGGCGCCATTGTCGGCCTGTCGCTCGATCACCGGCCGGAGCATCTCTTCCGCGCTGTCCTGGAAGGCATCGCCTTCGAGCAGGCCGTCGCCACCGACGCCATGGAAGCCCAGGCCGGCGGACCGGCGGCGATGATTGCCGCCGGCGGCGGCACCAATTGCGCGCTGCTCATGCAGATCATGGCAAGCGTGCTCGAGCGGCCGCTCTCGGTTTCGCCGGTCCACGAAGCCGCCGCACGCGGCGCTGCCATGCTGGCGGCCGCGGCTGTCGGCTGGTTTGCCTCGCCGGAAGCCGCCGCGCAGGCAATGGCTGCCGCTCCCACCAGGCATGTCGATCCGGTCGACGGGCTTGTCGCCGCCTATCGCAGCCGCAAGGAAATCTACCGCGACCTTTATCAGGCGACGCGCGACATCCACACCCGCCTCAGCGCTCTCGGCGAAATCTAGCGGTTGAGCAGGCCCTTGGCCGCGTCTTCGTCGGTGATCAGAACCGATACCTTGGTGTTGGCGAGCGCAGCCCGCATTACCGCTACCTTTTCGCTGCCTCCCGACACCAGGATGATGCTCGGGATATCGGACAAATCCTGCAGCGGATAGGCGCAGACGCGGCGGTTGACCTCGTGGTCGACCGGGCGGCCCTCGGCGTCGATGAAATGACACAGAATATCGCCGACGGCACCGGCCGCCTGCAGTTCCTCGAGTTCGCTTGGCTTGATGAAGCCGTAATTGGCGATCGGGCTGTCGTTGGAAAACGAGCCGACGCTGAGCACGGCGATGTTTGCCCGGCGTGCACGGAAGACGACGTCCTGAACGCTGCGCTGGCTCATGAAAGCGTCGCGCTGCTCCGGCCTGTCGGCATAGACCGGCACCGGCAGCAGGAAGCACTCCGCACCGATCTTTTCGGCGAAATCCCAGGCGCTTTCTGTCGGGTTAAGCGGCTGGGCATGGGTGAGGCCGCCAAGCATCGAAACCACCGTCGTCCTGGCGATGGGCCGCCGCGGCAATTCATTGATGGCGAACTTCAGTGTCCGCCCCCAGCCCAGTGCGATGACATCGCCGGCATTCACATGGTCGGCCAGGTAGGCGGCGGCGGCGTGGCCGATCATCAGCGGCGCGTTGCTTCGGTCGGCCGCCGACGGCACCACAACAGCCTGGCTGAGCCCGAACCGCTGCTTGAGGCTTTCCTCCAAAATCACGCATTCGACGACGCTGTCGCGGATGCGAAACTGGACGACACCCTCTTCGCGGGCGGCGGAGAGAATGCGATGCACCTTGATGCGGCCGACGCCGAGAATTTCGGAAATCCGCTCCTGTGTAAGACCCTCGACATAATAGTGCCAGGCGGCGCGGGCCTTGAGTTCGGCGTCGGGGAAGCGCGGGGCTCTTTCGTTCTCTACGATCGTCATCTGTTTGCCTTGCCGCAGCCGCCGGCTCTGCGCATGATATTCCAATCCGGCGACTTCGAAATGCCCAAGATTTCGGAGACCTTGCGTAAGGCAAACCGGCGGACAGCGCAAACCCGTCGTCGAATGAAGCGGCAGGCCTTGACAATTTTCCGACGAACAGTTTAGCTGAACAAAATTGCATGTTAAAGATAAATTGTTCACAGGGAGGGGCCTGGTGAGCAAAGTGGCCCGGTGATGCAGCGCCGGATTGCTGTGGAGGAGACAAAGTGGCTGTGAGCAACGACGCAAGCAATTTGAAGGCAGGCGAGTTGAAGGCAGGCTCTGGCGCGCAGGCTACGGCGGGCGCAAGGTTTTCGGCTGTCTTTGCCGGAACCATGGGTCCGCTGATCGGGCTGGTTCTGCTGTGCCTGGCGCTCTCGCTGACTACCGACACGTTCCTGACCATCCGCAACATCCTCAACGTGCTCGACCAGGTCACTGTGCTCGGCATCATGGCGATCGGCATGACGCTGGTCATCCTGATCGGCGGCATCGACCTGTCCGTCGGCTCGGTGCTGGCGCTGGCTTCCATGGTGATGGGCTTCGTCGCCCATCCGGACTATCTCAATCTCGGCCTGCCCGCCGGCATCGCCGCGGCCCTCGTCGTCGCCGGTCTTTGCGGCCTGGTTTCGGGCCTGCTGGTGACGGTCACCAAGCTGCCGCCCTTCATCGCCACGTTGGCGATGATGTCGGTGGCGCGCGGCCTCGCCAACATGATCACCGACGGCTCGCAGATCGTCGGCTTTCCCGACTGGTTCACCAGCCTGTCGATAATCCGCCATTTCGGCTTCCTCTCGGTCACCGTCGGGCTGATGATCGTGCTTGCGGTCATTTTCGCGATCTTCCTGAATTATCGCGCTACCGGCCGTAGCCTGTACGCAATCGGCGGCAGCGCCGAAGTCGCCCGGCTGTCCGGCATACCAGTCAAGTCGCTGACAAACTGGGTCTATGCGATCTGCGCCGTGCTGGCCGGTCTCGCAGGCATCGTGCTTGCCGCCCGGCTCGATTCCGTCCAGCCGAGCTCCGGCCTTGGCTACGAACTCGACACCATCGCGGCGGTGGTGATCGGCGGCGCCAGCCTGTCGGGCGGCGTCGGTTCGATCGGCGGCACAGCCATCGGCGTCCTCATCATCGGCGTGCTGCGCAACGGGCTGAACCTGCTCGGTGTCTCGCCCTTCATCCAGCAAGTGGTTATCGGCGTGGTGATCGCGCTGGCGGTGGCCACCGACACGTGGCGGCGCCGAGCACAATGAAGAATGGGGCACAATGAAGAATGGGGCTCAATGAGATTCGCCCCGATATTCGGGCGAAAACGGATCGGTGATCCGAAACTGGGAGTTGTTCGGCCAAGGGGCGCCGCGATGCGCGGGCAGGACAGATTGAACATCAACGGAGGAATAAACATGCTGACCAAACGTTCATTGCTGCTTGCCGCCGCGGCCGTCATCCCGCTGCTTGGCCTGTCCGACATGGCCTCGGCCAAGGAGGCCAAAAAGCTCGGCCTCGCCGTCGCCAATCTGCAGGCCGACTTCTTCAACCAGATCAAGCAGTCCGTCGAAGCCTACGGCAAGGAAAAGGGCATCGAGGTCGTTACCGTCGACGCCAAGGGCGATTCGGCGACCCAGGTCAGCCAGGTGCAGGACCTGATCACGCAGAACATCGATGCGCTGATCTATATTCCAGCCGGCGCCACCGCCGCCACCGTGCCGACCAAGACCGCCAAGGCTGCCGGCATCCCAGTCGTCAATGTCGACCGCAACGCCGATGGCGCGCCCGGCGATACCTTCATCGCAACCAACAGCGTGGCATCGGCCAAGGCGGTTTGCGACTACATCGCCAAGCAGGCCGGCGGCAAGGGCGAGCTGATCATCATCCACGGCCAGAAGGGCACGACGCCCGAGGTCGACCGCTCGAAGGGCTGCGGCGAAGCGCTGAAAGGCTATCCCGACATTAAGGTGGTCGGCGAATTGTGGAGCGAAGGCTGGCATCAGGACGAAGGCTTCAAGCTGACGCAGGATCTGTTGCAGTCGCATCCAGATGTGTCGATCGTCATCGGCCAGGCCGATGCGCTGGCGCTCGGTGCGGCGCAGGCGGTCAAGGTCGCCAATCCCGGCCATAAGGTCTGGGTTGCCGGCTTCGACGGCGATGTGGCGGCGCTCAAGGCACTGAAGGACGGCGTCTTCGACGTGACCGCGACGCAGCAAACCCAGGGCATGGGCCGGCTCGCCGTCGACGCAGCAATCAAGCTGGTGGCCGGCGAGACCATTCCCGCCGAACAGCTGCAGGATGCGACGCTGACCACCAAGGACAATGTCGAGCAGTTCATCGCCAAGCATCCCTGATTGAGACCAGTCCGGCAATCGACGAGCGCAACGATGTCCACCGATCCTCGCCACACGCACAGCTCCAATAACGGGCTCGTCGTCAGCGGCCTCTGCAAAAGCTACGGGCCGGTGCAGGTCCTGGCCGATGCGAGCTTCGAGGTGCGGCCGGGCGAGGTCGTGGCGCTGCTTGGCGAAAACGGCGCCGGCAAGTCCACCGTCTCGAACATCATCGCCGGGTCGACCAAACCCGATGCCGGCACCATCACCTGGCGGGGGAACCCTTATTCCCCCGCCAATCCTGCCGCGGCGATCGACGCCGGCATCGGCATGATCCACCAGGAGCTGAAGCTCTTGCCCGATCTGTCGGTCGCCGAAAACGTCTATGTCGGGCGCCTGCCGATGCGTGGCGGCCGCATCGACCGCGCGGCAATGAATGCACGGGCATCGGCCCAGTTGAAGCGCCTCGGCCTCGATGTCTCGCCCGAGCGCAAGGTGCGCACGCTGCGTATCGCCGCCCAGCAGCAGGTCGAGATCGCCAAGGCGCTGACGCTCAATGCCGAGCTGCTGATCTTCGACGAACCAACGGCAGCCCTTGGCGGCGAGGAAACGGAGCTCCTGTTCCAGCAGATCCGCAAGCTCAAGGCGGAAGGCATGTCCTTCATCTATATCAGCCACCGGCTGGACGAGATCGCCCAGATCGCCGATCGCGTGGTGGTGATGCGCGACGGGCGCATCGTCGCCCGGCACGAGCGCGCCGACATTCCGGTGCGCACCGTCGTCGAGCAAATGGTCGGCCGCAGTGTCGAGCGGATGTTCCCTACGATATCGGCGCCGGGCAACGACACGCTGCTCGAGGTCGAGAACCTGTCCTCGCCGGAACGCAGCTTTCAAAATGTCAGCTTTTCAGTGCGGGCCGGCGAAATCCTCGGCATTGCCGGGCTGATCGGCGCCGGACGCACGGAGCTGGTGCGGGCGATCGCCGGTGCCGATCCGATCTCATCGGGATCGGTGCGCGTCGCCGGCAAGCCGGTGCATCTCAATGGCC
Source organism: Mesorhizobium sp. M0437 (assembly GCF_040321335.1). NCBI lineage: Bacteria > Pseudomonadati > Pseudomonadota > Alphaproteobacteria > Hyphomicrobiales > Phyllobacteriaceae > Mesorhizobium > Mesorhizobium sp. M0437. The sequence continues at coordinate 18,527 of NZ_JAMYRK010000032.1, read as the reverse complement.
CGGCGGCGGCGATCAAGGCCGGCGTCGTCCTGGTACCGGAAGACCGCAAGGCGCAGGGCGTGGTGCTCGACCAGACGATCGGCGAGAACCTGGCGATCGGCAATTTCGACCATGTGGCGCCGAATGGCTGGGTGTTTCCGAAGGCAGTGCAGAAATTCGCCGAGGCCGGCATTCGCCGGCTTGGCGTCAAGGGCCGGCCGAACCAGGCGATCAGCAAGCTTTCAGGCGGCAACCAGCAGAAGGTGATCATCGCCAAATGGGTGTCGCGCCCGCCCAAGGTGTTCATCCTGGACGAGCCGACGCGCGGCATCGACGTCGGTGCACGCGCCGCGATCTATGATGTCATTGCCGACCTTGCCCGCTCCGGCATGGCGGTGGTGGTGGTGAGCTCCGACCTCGAGGAAGTGCTCGGCCTGTCACATCGCGTGCTGGTGCTGAGCCGCGGCCGGCAACGCGGCATTCTCGACCGCAGCGAAGCAAGCAATATCGCCGTGATGGAACTAGCCACGAGCTAGGACGCCCATCGAAACAAAGCTCAGCAGGTGGTATCCTCCCGGGCACCAGACCGCGCGGGGCGCCAGCAACAGAGTTGGCGCCCCTTTATTTCCGGAGGACGGCGGTTGGAGCAGAGGGACCGACGATGAAATTATTCGACCTTCATGGTGACGTGGCACTTGTGACAGGCGCCGGCAGCGGCATCGGGCAGGCAATCGCCATTGGGCTGGCCGAGGCCGGCGCCGACATAGCCTGCTTCGGCCACGCCTCGAAAGGCGGGCTGGAGGAGACCGCGCACCGGATCACGGCACTCGGCCGCAAGGCGCTGGTGCTGAACGGCACAGTGACTTCAGAGACCGATCTCGCGGCCGCGATAGAGCGTACGGAGATGGAACTCGGCGCGTTGACCATCGCCGTCAACAATGCCGGCGTCGCCGGAGCTGAGCCGGCAGAGACGCTGTCGCTGGAAAAATGGCAGAAGCTCTATGACGTCAATGTCAGCGGCGTGTTCCTGTCCTGCCAGGCCGAGGCCCGTGCCATGCTGACGCGGCGCAAGGGCTCGATCATCAACATCGCGTCGATGTCGGGCTCGATCGTCAATCGCGGCCTGACCCAGGCGCATTACAATTCGTCGAAGGCCGCGGTGATCCACATGTCGAAGAGCCTCGCCATGGAATGGGCCGATCGCGGCCTGCGCGTCAATGTCGTCAGCCCCGGCTACACGCTGACGCCGATGAACAAGCGGCCGGAGGTCGCCGACCAGGTCAGGATCTTTGAGCGCGACACGCCGATGGGCCGCATGGCGGCGCCGGAAGAGATGGTCGGCCCGACCGTGTTCCTGGCCAGCCGCGCCGCGAGTTTCGTCACCGGCATCGACCTGATCGTCGATGGCGGCTTTGTCTGCTGGTAGGAGAAAAGATGCAGAAGCGATTCCTGGGAAAAACGGCGGTCATCACCGGCGCCAGCGGCGGCATTGGTGCGGCAATAGCCAGGCGCTTCGCGGCGGAAGGTGCCGCGGTCGTCGTCAGCGCCATCGACGCGCGCGTCGAAGAGGTCGCCGCCGATCTCAAGGCTATGGGCGCCAGGGTCGCATCGCTGCGCATGGACGTGACGAAGAAGGACGAAGTCGTCGCCCTCTATGACCTGGCCGAGCAACAGTTCGGCCGCGTCGACATCTCCGTGCAGAATGCCGGTGTCATCACAATCGCCAGGATAGAGGCGATGACCGAGGCCGAATGGGACAAGGTGATGGCGGTCAACACCAAGGGCGTGTTCCTGTGCTGCCAGGAGGCGATCGCGCGCATTCGCAAGCATGGCGACGGCGGCCGGCTGATCAACACCGCATCCGGCCAGGCGCGGCAGGGCTTTATCTACACGCCGCATTATGCGGCCTCGAAATTCGGCGTCGTCGGCGTCACCCAGAGCCTGGCCAAGGAAGTGGCCAAGGAGAAGATCACCGTCAACGCGATCTGCCCCGGCATCATCGACACCGATATGTGGGCCTATAACGACGCCGCATGGGGCAAGTTGATGGGCGACTACAAGCCCGGCGAGCTGATGGCCGAATGGGTGAAGAACATCCCGATGGGCCGCGCCGGCAGCGGCGAGGATGTCTCCGGCCTGGTCAGCTTTCTGGCCAGCGACGATGCAGCCTATATCACCGGCCAGACCATCAATGTCGATGGCGGCCTGATCATGTCGTGAGCGGCGGCGCGGGCCAACGTACCATCCACCGGGATCTGAAAGCCCGCTTCGCTGCGTTCAGACTGGTCGGCCGGCCCGTGCCAATCCATGCTCCACGAGCCGGTCGATGATTTCGGAATAGCTGACGCCGCTCGCCGCCATTGCCTTGGAATACATGCTGATATCGGTGAAGCCGGGGATGGTGTTGATTTCATTGACCAAGAACTGCATGTCCGGTGTCAGGAAAAAGTCGACGCGCGCCATCCCGTCACAGCCGACGGCTCTGAAAGCCCTTGCGACCACGTCCCGCATGGCTGCCTCGACCTCCGGCGGCAGTTCGGCCGGCACTCTTAGCGCCGCGCCGTTCTCGTCGATGTATTTGGCATCGTAGCTATAGAAATCATGGCTTTCGGCCGGCACGATCTCGCCTGGCCGCGAGACGAACAGGTCGCCTGCCGGGTCCTCCAACACGCTATATTCGATCTCGCGCCCACGAATGAATTCCTCGGCCAACAGCTTGCAATCGTGCCGGAAGGCTTCAGCAAGCGCTCCATCGAATTCCTGGCTGGCATGGACTTTTCCGACGCCGACAGACGATCCCTGACGCGCCGGTTTGATGAAGAACGGCAGGCCGAGCTCGCCTTCCAGTGTGGCGAGGGCGGGCGCCGCACCTTCATGGATCGTCACTGAGCGCGCGATTGGCAGCCCCGCCGCTTCCAGGAGCCGTTTGGCGATGTCCTTGTCCAGCGCGGTTGCCGAACCCAGGATGCCGCAGCCGGCGAGCGGCACCCGAGCCACCTCGGCCATCCCCTGCACCGAGCCGTCTTCCCCGTGGAGGCCGTGCAGGACCGGAAACAGGATGTCGATCTGCGGCAGGTCATAGGGCGTGCCGTCGGCCGGGATCGCCATCATCCGTCCGTGCCCGCCCGGAACCAGGCAAACTTCCAAACCGCCCGCAGGCTTTGCGAGCGTACCATCCTGGAAGCTGCTCAGCAGCCACTGCCCTTCGCGCGTGACGAAGATTGGGACGGCATCGTATTTGGCGGGCAGCAGCGCACGCATGACATTGGTTGCTGAAAGCACCGAAACGTCATGCTCGGCGGAACGTCCGCCAAAGAGCACGGCGATGCGCAGTCTGTTCAAGGAAGAGGTCTGCTGCATTGTATCGGTACCCTATCTTGCGGCTCGCATACGGGATGATCGGCAACCTTGGCTTTTTTCGAACCGATCTGCGGGTCCATGTAAAAAGACGGGCCGTGAAATTGGCACCGGCGTTATTCGTTGCGCGACATGACCGTTGGTATATATAATTTCATCTCATGAAAGTGGCTCTGGGCGAGTTGCCGAGCCAACAGCCGAGATCATGGGACTTTGATGGTTTGCCCCTCAAGACCGGCGATCGATCCGTGGATGACTGCTTTGGCAGCAATCCTTCGGCAGTCATGACGCGGCCGGTCCCGCCACATCTTCACCAATTTGGGCACCACCCCCGTTTGCGCCGGCATCCGCTTCGGCAGCATTGTGGCGCCTACGGCCTTGCGCAACGACCAGCTTTTCCAACACAATCAAAAAGACGCAAGAAGGGAACTAACGATAATTCCACCAGAGCTTGACAGGAGAACAAGCATGTCACTTCGGAGCATGATTTCGAATTTCTCAATGGGAGCCTTAACACTTGCCGCAGCCGCACTGACATCTTCGGCCTATGCGGCAGCGCCGGAATCCAACGACCCGATCAAGATCGCACTGTTCGATTGGACCAGCGTCAATCTGAACGCCAAGATCCTCGGCGGCATCCTCGAAAAGCTCGGCTATACCGTCGAGTATCCGACCGCCGACTATCTCTCCAGCCTGACCACCGGCCTGACCAATGGCGACATCGATGTCGGCCTGGAATTCTGGGACACGACTGCCGGCGAGGCGATGAAGGCCTCGGACGCGACGGGCCAGACCGAACGCCTCGGCAAGCTCGGACCCAAGGCCAAGGAAGAATGGTGGTTTCCCGAATATATGAAAGAGAAATGCCCCGGCCTGCCGAACTGGGAAGCGCTGAAAGACCCGAAATGCGCCGAGGCGTTCTCGACGGCCGAAACCGCGCCGAAGGGGCGTTATCTCGGCGGACCAGTGACATGGGAAGGTTTTGACGATGAACGCGTCGAGGCGCTGAAACTGCCCTTCACCGTCATCCATGCCGGTACCGATGCGGCGATGTTCGCCGAACTGGACTCGGCCTATCAGCGCAAGGCGCCGATCATGCTGTGGATCTATTCGCCGCATTGGGCGCCAGCCAAATACAAGGGCGAATGGGTCGAATTCCCCGACTATACGACCGAGTGCTACACCGACCCGAAATGGGGTGTGAACCCCGATGCGAAATATGACTGCGGCAAGCCGCATGGCGAGATCTGGAAATATTCCTGGGCCGGCATGAAGGACAAATGGCCGGTCGCCTACAAGGTCGCGAAAAACTACACGGTCGATACCGACGAGCTCAACAAGATGAGCGGCGAGATCGATCTCGAAGGCAAGACGCCGGAAGACGTCGCCGCCGCCTGGATCGCCGCCCACGAAGCCGACTGGAAAGCCTGGGCCGAGTGACCGTCTGACTGGAAACGCGACGGCCCGGCCATTCAGGGCCGGGTCTCGATCCCCTATTCCAGAAGGACGATTGCATGAGCGATACGATTGAACAGGCGGTGAAAGCAACGGGCAAGGATGCCCGCCCGATAAAGCTTGCCTGTCGCAATGTCTGGAAGCTGTTCGGGGCGGACGCGGCCAATTTCATCCGCCGGCGCGACGGCAAGGCCAGCCTGGCGGACATCGCCGCTGCCGGACTGGTTGGCGCGGTGCGCGCCGTCGATCTCGAAATCCGCCAGGGCGAGATCTTCATCATCATGGGACTTTCGGGGTCAGGCAAGTCGACGCTGGTGCGCTGCATGTCGCGGCTGATCGAGCCGACCCACGGCAAGGTCGAGTTTGAAGGCAAGGACCTGCTCAAGATTTCCGATGCCGCGCTGATCGAACTGCGACGCCATCGCATGGGCATGGTGTTCCAGAATTTTGCCTTGCTGCCGCATCTCAACGTACTGGAGAACATCGCCTTTCCCTTGGGCATCCAGGGGCAGGACCGGCCGACGCGCGAGAAGCGGGCCCGTGAAGTCATCGAGCTGGTTGGCTTGCGCGGCCGCGAGCATTTCTATCCGCGCGAGCTTTCCGGCGGACAGCAGCAGCGTGTCGGCATCGCCCGCAGCCTCGCCACGAAGCCGGAAATCTGGTTCCTCGACGAGCCGTTCTCGGCTCTCGATCCGCTGATCCGCCGTGAGATGCAGGACGAGCTGATGCGGCTGCAGACCATGCTGCACAAGACCATCGTCTTCATCACCCATGATTTCGACGAGGCCATCCGGCTGGCCGACCGGATCGCCATCATGAAGGACGGCGAGGTCATCCAGATCGGCACGCCGGAAGAGCTGGTGGTCAACCCGGCGACCGACTATGTCGCCGAATTCACCCGCGATGTCGATCGCGCCAAGGTGATCTCGGCGCGCCGCCTGATGCGCGCCTGCGACGGCGCCGAGTACGGCGGCACGGTCGCGCCGGATGCCAAGATATCAAGTTTTTCGGCAGATATCGTCTCTGCCGGCAAGCCCTTCGCGGTGGTCAACGGCACCGGCAAGCCGATCGGCGAAGTCACGCCGCAGGCGGTGATCGATCTTCTCGCCGGCATCGAGCGTCGTGGGGCCGGCGGATGACCGTCACGGCAAGCGCCAGCGCAGCGAGGCCCCGGCCGGTTCAAACCTGGCTGGCGATCTGGGCCTGTGCGCTCGCCGCCGTGCTTATTGTCTTTCTGCTGCAGGAAAGCCTGCCCTGGGCGGTCAATTACCCGGCCGGCGCGATCGTTCCTGTCGCTGACTGGGTCGGTGCGCTGATGAACTGGGTGAAGTCGAACTTCTCCTGGCTGACCCGCTCGATCACCGCGGTGCTTGGCGTGCCGCTCGATTTCGCGCTCGGTCTTCTGGCCAAGAATTTCAAGATCGGCCATGGCGCGGATATGATCGTCTTGCCGCGCCTGTCCTGGGTCGGCGTCTGCGCTGCCGCCTACCTTGCCGGACGCGCCGCCGGCGGCTGGAAGCTGGGTGCGCTGGCCGGCGGCTGTTTTCTCTACATCGCGCTGTTCGGGCAGTGGACCAGCGCCATGCTGACGCTGGGCTTGATCTCGATCGCCGTGCCGTTTTGCATTGTCACCGGGCTGTTCGCCGGCATCTGGGCATGGCGCAAGCCTTGGGCGGAGAGGTTGTTGATCTCCCCTGCCCTCGATCTGATGCAGACGATCCCGACCTTCGCCTATCTGATCCCGATGCTGCTTCTGTTCGGCAACAGCCCGGTCTCGGCAATGATCGCGACGGCAATTTTCGCGACGCCGCCAATGGTGAGGGCGACGATGCTCGGCCTGTCGCGGGTGCCGTCGGAGATCGACGATTTCAGCGAGATGGCCGGCTGCACGGCACGGCAGAAGCTGTGGCGGGTGCTGTTGCCGTCGGCGCGGCCGACATTGATGGTCGGCGTCAACCAAGTCATCATGCTGGCGCTCAACATGGTGATCATCGCCTCGATGATCGGTGCCGGTGGGCTCGGTTATGACGTGCTTTTGGCGTTGCGCGCACTCAAGGTCGGCGAGGCGATGGAAGCTGGCCTCGCCATTGTCGCACTGGCAATTGCACTCGACCGGCTGAGCCAGGCGATCGCGCACAATCACGCCAAGGGCAATGTCCGCCACCAGGCCAGCACCAGTTTCTGGCGGCGCTATCCCAATCTGGCGCTGGCTGTTGCCATCCTCGCCGTCGCCACGCTGCTCGGCCTGTTCGTGCCGGCGTTCGCCGCGGTGCCGAAAGCGATCACCTTCACCACCGCGCCTTTGTGGAAGGCGGCGGTGAACTGGATCACCATCAACTTCTTCGACACTATCGAAGCGTTCCGCGTGGCGCTTATCCTCAACGTGCTGAACCCGGTGCGCGCCTTCTGCGAGGGTTTTCCGTGGCTGGGCGCGGTGTGTCTCCTCGGCCTTGCCGGCTACCAGCTCGGCGGCTTGCGCCTCGCCGCCCTGGTCGCGGCTTTGACAGCGTTCTGCGCCGTCACCGGACTTTGGGAAAAGACCATGGCGACCGTCTATTTGTGTGGAATCTCGGCCTTTATCGCCTGCCTGATCGGCATCCCGATCGGGCTGATGGCATCGCGCAGCGACCGCTTCGAAAAGACCGTCACGCCGGTCATCGACACGCTGCAGGTGCTGCCGTCGTTCTGCTTCATCATTCCGGTGGTGATGCTGTTCAGGGTCGGCGACGTCACCGCGATGATCGCCACCGTCGCCTTCGCCGTGGTGCCGGCGATCCGCTACACCAATCACGGCATCCGGCAGGTGCCGCCGGCGCTGATCGAGGCGGCGAAGGTTTCGGGCTGCACCAGGCGCCAGACCTTCTTTCGCGTGCAGCTGCCGCTGGCGTTGCCCGAGATCATGCTCGGCGTCAACCAGACCATCCTGATGGCGCTGGCGATGATCATCATCTGCGCCATGGTCGGCACGCGCGATCTCGGCCAGGAGGTGTTCATCGCCCTGTCCAAGGCCGATTCCGGCCGCGGCATCGTCGCCGGCCTGGCCATCGCCTTCATCGGCATTGTCGCAGACCGGCTGTTCAACGCCTGGACGGCGAAGGCTCGGGCAAGGCTGGGATAGTCCGGAATTGGACGGCCTCAGGAAGCTGCCGCCAAGCGCGCCGTTAACGAGGCACCGATCCCTACGCCTAAAGACATAGCCATTCGGGATTATTGCTCGTTTTTGCCTCACATCGTACGGCTGCCATGGGACGGGCAGGCTCAACAGGAGAGCGGATAATGTCTAAACGCGTTCCCTTTACTACCGGTGATCTAGCAGATCATCAGCGGGGTATCGATGACGCCCTCACAGGCGATCCGAATACCAATATCTTGACTGGCGACGCTGGCGGCAGCCTGCTCGATTTCTCAAGAGGCGGCAACGACACCTTTACGGAAACCGCACCGTCGACCTACACCTTCTACGGCGACGCGGCTCGGAGCTTGTTCAATTTTGCTCGGGGCGGTGACGATACCTTCACGGTGTCGAGCTCCTCCACCACCACTGCTTACGGTGACGCGGGCGACGATATGTCGGACCACAGCAAGGGCGGCAACGACACTTTCACGGGCGCCGCGCAAGCCAGCAACATTTTCTTCGGCGACGCCGGCGGCAACATGATCGGCCATGCTCAGGGCGGCGACGACCGTTTCACGGCCTTTCCCAACTCCTTCAACACTTTCTACGGTGACGCCGGCGTCGATATGTCCGACCACAGCAAGGGTGGCAATGACACCTTCGAGGGCACCAGCGTGGCCGTCAACATTTTCTTTGGCGACGCCGGGAACAACATGTCTGGCCATGCTCAAGGTGGCGACGACCGTTTCACGGCCAGGAGCGACTCCAGCAACGCTTTCTACGGGGACACCAGCGGCGATATGTCGGACTACAGCAAGGGCGGCAACGACACTTTCAATGGCGCTAGTGACGCCAACACTATTTTCTACGGTGATGCCGGTCGCAGCATGTCTGGCCATGCTCAGGGTGGCGACGACCATTACACAGACTTTGGTGGCACGATTCAGACCAAAACCTTCTTTGGCGACGCGAGCCTACATATGTCCGACTTTGCTAAGGGCGGCGACGACACCTTCACGAGCGTGGGTGGGTTCGTGATAAGTTTCTATGGTGACGCGGCCGGCATCATGTCCGACTCTGCTAGCGGGGGCGATGACGTGGCCGTGCTGCAAGGCACCCATAATTTCGCCTATGGCGACGCTGGCGCGATGGCCGGCAATGCTGTGGGCGGCAATGATATCCTAACCGGCGGCAATAAGAGCTCTGGTCCTGATGTTCAAAGCGAGTTGTATGGCGACACATTCGCTATGTCCGGGTCCGCCGCGGGCGGCAACGATATTCTTACCGGTGGCCTCAACAGCGGAAGCGGCCAGGTCCGTAATTTCCTGTGCGGCGACGCTCTGCAGATGTCCGGTTCGGCCAGGGGCGGAAACGATACCCTGTACGCCGGGACCGCGGCACCCGGCTGCACCGTCATCAACGACATGTGGGGTGACGGGCAACTGAGCGAACTGGCTCAGGGCGGCAGAGATCAATTCATATTCAAGGACGATGTTTCAATGACGGTCGGAACCCAAAACACCATCTACGATTTCAGCCAGACCCAAGACGACACCATTGTATTTAGTGGCGTGGAGGGCGTGCAATCGTTCGATGATCTCACAATTGCGCAAAGTGGAACCGACACCATCATTACCGCAGGAGTCGATCAAGTTACTCTCGCAAACTTTACAAGCCCGCTGACGACGGGTGACTTTTTGTTTGTCTGAAAGCGAAGCTCTTATCGCATTCGAAGAGGGGGAATGCGTGAGAATTCGTTGAGCATCGTCGCGCGGCCGGTCGCCCCAATAATGCTCGACCGGCCGATCGACAATCCAAGCCGCAGTCATGGATCAGGCGGCCAGGAATCTCTCGGTCAAACGAGCCCAGAGCGCTGCGCCGACGGTCAGATTGCCGTCGTTGAAATCATATTTCGAGCTGTGCAGGATGGCTGAATCCTCGCCGTTTCCGAGGCGCAGAAAGCAACCGGGTTTGTGTTCGAGGAAATAAGAAAAGTCTTCGCTGCCGGGGATCAACGGGCAGACGGACACCTTGTCCTGACCGACGAGTTCGACAGCGATGTCTGTCGCAAAGGACGTCTCGCGCTCGGAATTGACCACCACCGGGTAGCCGCGCTCGTAATCGATCTCGACCGTTGCGCCATGCGCCTGCGCCACAAGTGCTGCGATATTGCGAATACGCTGCTCGAGCGTGTCGCGGATCTCGGCCGAGAAGGAGCGGACGCTCAACGTGATTTCGGCGTGTTCCGGAATGACGTTGGAGGCCGTGCCTCCGTGAATCGTGCCGACGGTGACGACAGCGGTCTCGATCGGGTTGACGTTGCGCGACACAACCGTCTGCAGGGTCATGACGATGTTGGCGGCAGCGACGATCGGGTCGACCGTCAGGTGCGGACGCGAGGCGTGGCCGCCACGCCCGGCGATCCTGATGGTGACGGTATCGCTCGCCGCCATCAGCGGCCCGGCGCGCATCAGGAACGAACCCGTCGGCGCGCCCGGGTGGTTGTGCAGCCCGAATATCGCATCGCAGGGAAAGCGCTCGAACAGGCCGTCGGCGATCATCGCCTGCGCCCCGCTTCCCTTGCCGGCTTCCTCGGCCGGCTGGAAGATGAGGTTCACCGTGCCGTTGAAATGCCGTGTGCGCGCCAGGTATTCGGCGGCGCCGAGCAGCATCGTGGTGTGGCCGTCATGACCGCAGGCGTGCATCTTGCCGCTGGCCTGGCTGCCATAAGGGAGATTGGTAGCTTCGGTGATCGGCAGGGCGTCCATGTCGGCACGGATGGCGATGCTGCGGCCGCTGCCCTGGCGCAGGCGACCGACGACACCGAGCCCGCCGACATTGCGCGTCACCTCATAGCCCCAGCTTTCGAGCCGTTCGGCAACGTATGCAGCCGTTTCGTGCTCCTGGAATGAAAGCTCGGGATGCGCGTGCAGGTGCTGGCGGGCCGCTGCAAGCTCGGCGGCCTTGTCGGCGAAGTCGGAAATATCGGCGAACTGGTTGGAGGTCTTTGGCATGGAAGGTCCTTTGCCGGCCGAGCAGGTGCCGCGCCGGCTTTGCTTTTAGATGAAACGGCTCAAGAAAGCCCGCGTGCGCGGGTGCCTGGGTTTGGCGAGAACCTCGTCCGGAGGCCCGGCCTCGATCACATTACCGTCGTCCATGAACACCACCCGATCCGCCGCTTCGCGGGCGAAGCCGATCTCATGCGTGACCACGATCATGGTCAAGCCCTGCCTGGCGAGATCGCGCATGGTGGCGAGCACCTCGCCGACCAGCTCCGGATCGAGCGCCGAGGTCGGCTCGTCGAAGAGCATCAATTTCGGGCGGATGGCGAGCGCACGCGCGATGGCGACGCGCTGCTGCTGGCCGCCTGAAAGCTGGCGCGGATAGGCGTCGATCTTGTCGGCAAGACCGACACGGGTCAGCAGTTCGCGGGCGTAGCCGATCGCCTCCTTGCGGTTCTCCCGGTGAACGCCGACCGGAGCCTCGATGACGTTCTGCAGGGTCGTCATGTGCGGATAGAGATTGAACTGCTGGAACACCATGCCGATCTTGCGCCGCTGCGCGGCGATCGCGCGGTCGGAAAGTTTGTCGAGGCGGCCGTCGTGCAACCGGTAACCGATCTGCTCGCCGTCCACCTCGATCGACCCCTGGTCGATCGCCTCGAGATGATTGATGCATCGCAGGAAGGTCGACTTTCCGGAGCCGGACGGTCCGAGAATGACCACCACCTCGCCAGGCGCGACGTCCAGATCAATGCCCTTCAGCACCTCGAGCGGGCCGAAGGCCTTGTGAACGTTGCGCGTCCGGACCAGGGGCGTGTCATGCGCGCTCATTGGCGGCCTCCAGGGTGGCGGTCGCCGTCTTCTCGCGCGCGCCGCGGTCGCCGCGGCTGTAGTGGCGCTCGATCGCGCCTTGCGCGACATTGAGGACCGAGGTGATCAGCAGGTACCACAGCACTGCAACCATCAGCAGCGGAATGATTTCGAAGGTGCGGTTGTAGATCGACTGCACCGAGTAGAGCAGGTCGGCCATGGCGATGACGCTGACAAGCGACGTTGCCTTGATCATGCTGATCAGCTGATTGCCGGTCGGCGGCACGATCGACCGCATCGCCTGCGGGATGATGATGCGCCGCAAAGCCCGCGCGCGGGTCATGCCGAAGGCTTCAGCCGTTTCGGCCTGTCCCTTGTCCACCGACAGCAGCCCGCCACGGATGATCTCGGCCATGTAGGCGGCCTCGTTCAGCGCTAGACCAAGAACGGCGGCGGTCAACGGCGTGATCAGGTCGTTGGTGTTCCAGCTGGCGAAGCCGATGGAAATGCGCGGAAACAGCGTCGAAAGGTTGTACCACAGGATCAATTGCACCAGCAGCGGCGTTCCCCGGAAGAACCAGATGAACAGGCCGGAGAGAAGGGATGCCAGCCTGTCGCTCGACATGCGCGCGATGGCGAGCAGCAGGCCGAGCACGATGCCCAGGATCATAGCCACGACGGTCAGGCCGAGCGTCACCGAAAGCCCCTGCATGACCGTCGGATCGAAGAAATACTGGGCGACCACCGGCCAGCCGAAATTCGGGTTGACCGCGACGATATAGGCGAAGCCGGCCGCCACGGCGACGGTGAACGCCCAGAGCGCCAGCCGGACGAGCGGAAACGGCCGGTGGGCTCGTTTGACGTCGCGCAGCGCGTCGCCGGGACGTCGCGGCAGCCCGGCCGCGTAGGCAGCGGTGGCGTCGGTCATGGCAGCCTCTACTGGCCCTGGTTGATGCCTGGCGCGTCGATCATGTTCTTCTCGAGGCCCCACTTCTTCATGACCGCGGCGTAGGTGCCGTTCTTCATCAGGATATTGAAGGCGTCGAGCAGCACGCCGCCCAGCGGCGAGCCCTTCTTGACGACGGCGCCTTGATAGATGTCCTTGAAGCCGTTGGCCTGGCCGACACCGGCGAGTTCCAGCTGGCCCTTCGCCTGCTCGACGAAATAGGTCAGCGGCGCCTGCGAGGAGAAGAATGCGTCGGAGCGTTTCGACCGGACGGCCAGTATCGAGCTCGGCTGGTCGGTGAAGGATTGCACCTCGACGACCGACTTGCCCCCCTCGGTGCATTTCTGCGCCTGCTGCTTGATGACCTTTTCGGCCGAGCCACCCGACATGACCGCGATGCGCTTGCCGCACGCGGTGTCGAGCGAGGTGATGCCTTGCGGGTTGCCCTTCTCGACGGCGAAGACGACGTATTCGCGCACCCAATCGATGAAGTCGTTGGATTTCTGCCGGTCGGGATAGTCGCCGACAGGCCCCATCGCGAACTGATAACGGCCGGCATTGATGCCGCTCAGCAAAGCCGGCAGGCCGGCGACCGAGGCATGATCGATCTCGACACCGAGCAGCTGGCCGATGGCGTCGGAAATGTCCCTGGTCGCCCCCGACAGTTCGGTGCCGGTGACGATCTCATAGGGCGGGAACGAGCCGTTGTTGACGGCTGTGATCTTTCCCGCCGTGCGGATCTCTTCCGGCAGCCGGGCCCGCAAATCCTCGTTCACCGATTGCTTCTGGATATCCTGGGCAAAGCTGGCCTGCGCCAGCATGGTGACGAGCGAGGCGAATATGAAGCTGATTGTCCTCATGGCATTCTCCTTCGTGTTCTTCGTTGCACGTTGTCAGGCTGCGGTGGCCCGCGATCTGGCCTCGAAAGGAAACAAGGCTTCGGCGGAAATCGGTTCCGCCAGAATGCCCTGGGCATGGAGCTCGGTGACGAAATCCTCGATCATGCGCCGGTTGGCCGGCAGGCCGCTGGCGTTCCAGGAGGCAGGCAGGTCGCGCCCCGCATGAAGCAGCTCCTCGAGGATCCAGGGCGAGGTATCGGCGTATTTTCGGCGCTTTGCCGTCCAGACGCGCTGGCTTTCGTTGATCAGCCTGGCGAGTTCCTGCGGCAGCCAGGGGTGCTCCCTGGCCACTGCGGCCTTGACGGCGACCAGATGCATGCCCGGGACATAACCGACGTCGGCGAAATAGGCGCGTTCGGCCGCGCGAAAATCGCGCAGCACTTGCCGGAAGCCGGAAGCCGGGCCGAAAAAGCCGTCCGGCATGAAGGGCGTGAAAACGGCGTCGAGCTCGCCTTGCGACAGCAGCTCCATCATCGGGCGCTCGCCTGGTGCTGCTTCGATGCGCCCCGGCCTGCCGAATCCGTCGAGGCGGTCGGCGATCGGGTGCTCCGATGTCAGCCTGCCGGCGAACCAATAGGCATCCTCGACGCCGACGCCTTCCCGGCGAAGCGCCGCGCGCGTCCATGTGTTGCCGGAATCGCGCCAGCCGGTCACGCCGATGCGTTTGCCGGCAAGGTCGGAAAGCCGTTCCAACGGGCTGGCCTCGACCGTTATGATGCAGCGATGGCGAAAGCCGCGCATGATGAAGCACGGTATTCCAACCACCGTATCCCTGCCCGAAGCCATGGCCGACACATAACGGCTGAATGAGACCTCCGCCGCATCGTAGTTCGGATCGGTGCCGAGATCCGGAATGAGCGTGGCGACGCGGTCAACCTTCACCGACAAGCGGCTCGAAGTGACGTCACCCAGCACCAAAGGGGTGAGATAGTCCCAATCGCGGGTGGCTATAGTGATGGAGACGGGCATCGGCATGAACTTCAAAGCTATGTTTGACCGGCGATTGGTAAATGTTTATTTTTGGCCGATCAAATGTTATTATGTTATTGAACATTAGCTTTAATGGTCGCGGGTGCCGATGGATTTCGATGCAGGATGGTTCGCCGATCGCCTTGGCGACCGCACGATGCGCGGCATCGCGCGCGAGACCAGTGCGCTGATCAGAAGCGGCGCGCTGCCTGTCGGCGCAAAGCTTCCGCCGGTGCGCGATCTGGCCTATGTGCTTGGCGTCAGCCCGGCGACGGTCTCGCAGGCGTGGAGCGAGTTGCGGCGCTACAAGATCATCGGCGGCCGCGGACGCAACGGCACCTGGATCATGGGCAACCGCTTTGCCGCCCGGCCCGAGCGCCACATGAGCGGTGGCAATTACGGACAGGATGTTCTGAACCTGGCGATCGCGGAGCCCGATGTGATGCTCTTGCCGCCGCTCGACATCGCGCTGGCGCATGGTGCGCGCGCCGAAAAGCTCAACAGCTACGAGCGGGTGCGCATCCTGCCCGAGCTGGAGGCGGCAGTGCGCCCGTCATGGCCGTACGATCCCGGCGCGTTCCTGGCCACCAATGGCGGTTACAACGCCATCTACACCTTGCTGCATGCGCTGGTCCCGCCGGGGGCGCCGGTGGCCATCGAGAACCCGACGGCGCTTCGCCTGCTCGACATCCTCGAGGACCTCGATGTGCCGATCATCCCGGTAGACTGCGACAGCGACGGTCCCTTGCCGGATGCACTTGCCAACGCTCTGCGGCAGCGGCCCGTCGCGCTCCTGTTCCAGCCGCGCGTCCATTCGGTTACCGGCGCCTGCATGTCGTCGGCGCGGCTGGAAGTCATCGGCGACCTGCTCGCCGGCACCGACGTGCTGATTGTCGAAGATGACGGCGTCGGCGATATTGCCTCGGCGCCGCGCATTTCGCTTGGCCGGCGTTTTCCCGATCGCGTCGTCCATATCCTGTCCTATTCCAAGACCCACGGCCCGGATTTGCGGCTCGCCGTGCTGTCCGGATCGGCGACGATCGTCGAGCAGATCCAGTCCTACCGCAGCTTCAGCTCGGGATGGACCAGCCGCATCCTGCAGGCGGCCACCGCCTGGCTGCTGCACGACCCGGCCACGGCCGCCCTGGTGGAGCAGGCGAAGGAGGTATACCGCGGCCGTCGCGAACGGCTCGCCGGCGAACTGGCCAAACGCAATGTCGATATCGACGCCGGACACGGTCTCAGCGTCCTCATTCCGGTTGCTTCGGAACCTTACGCGATGGTCACGCTGGCCGCCCACGGCATCGCGGTCCATGCCGGGGCGAAGTTTTCGACCGGAAAAACGAACGCTGTCCGCGTCGCGACCAGCATTCTGGACGAGGAGCACCTCGAGCACGTCGCAAATTCCCTGGCGCTGGCGGCCGACCCGGCGCGGGAAGTTGTCTGAGGCAAGTCAATCGCCGTTCGGACTGCTACTCCGCCGCCACGCCCTTCATCTCGAGATAGCTTTCCATCGAATCGTCCATCGCCTGCAGCCAGGGCGTATGATGCAGCGGCGCCATCGTGCCGGTCATCAGCGAGCGGTAGGCATGGTCGCGGAAGCCCATAATGTCTTGCGCCTTGTGGTGCTCCCACTCCATGAAGGTCTGATTGACAGCCTCGACATCGAAGCCGGGATAGTCGGTCTGCTCCATCAGCTCCCTGGTGTAGTCGCCCTGGAACCAGATCATCTGCTCGGCGTCTTCAAGCGTTTCCTCGCGTGCCCGCCATTTCCGGCCGTGCTCGGCCATGGCTTCGGCCGAGGGCAGATTGATGCGGCCCATGATGACGTCGCGGGCGAACCAGGCCTGCGCGTCGAACATGTTGAAGGTGTAGAACTGGTCCTGCATGCCGATATAGGACAGCTTCGGGTTTTTCTCCCAGACGACGCCCTCGTAGAGTCCGTCCGGCCACATGCGGTTGGCGGTCTTCAGCTTCAAATCCTCGGTGAGGAACGGGAAGGAATGGAGGTAGCCGGTGCACAGGATGATGGCGTCGACGTCTTTGGTGCTGCCGTCCTTGAAATGCGCCGTCTTGCCGACGACCTTCTGCAGAAGCGGCACTTCCTTCCAGTTCTCCGGCCATTTGAAGCCCATCGGCTTCGAGCGGTAGCTGGAGGTGATCGATCTGGCGCCGTATTTGTAGCATTGCGAGCCGATGTCCTCGGCTGAATAGGAGCGGCCGATTATCAAAATGTCCTTGCCCTTGAATTCCATGGCGTCGCGGAAATCGTGGCTGTGCAGGATACGGCCGTTGAAGGTCGAAAAGCCCTCGAAATAGGGAACGTTGGGCACGGAGAAATGGCCCGAGGCGACGACGACATGGTCGAACTCTTCCGAGTAGGTGACGTCGCTGGTGCGGTCATGCGCGGTGACGGTGAATTTTTTTGTCGTTTCGGAGAAGGTGACCATGCGCACCGGGCTGTTGAAGCGCACCCATTGGCGCACGCCGGATTTTTCGACGCGGCCCTTGATGTAGTCCCACAGCACGGCGCGCGGCGGATAGGAGCCGATCGGCCGGCCGAAATGCTCCTCGAAGGTGTAGTCGGCGAATTCGAGGCATTCCTTCGGGCCGTTCGACCAGAGGTAACGGTACATCGAGCCGTGCACCGGGTCGCCGTGCTCGTCGAGGCCGGTGCGCCAGGTGTAGTTCCACAGGCCGCCCCAGTCGGACTGCTTTTCGAAGCAGACGATCTCGGGAATGTCGGCGCCCTTGTCGGCAGCCGACTTGAAGGCCCTGAGCTGAGCCATGCCGGACGGCCCGGCTCCGATGACGGCAACACGATCTTTCATTGCGGGCCTCCCGATCTCATTTCCCTAACGAAACAAATTTCACTGACAGGACAGTAATTGCCCCTTCGATGCTGTCAACAGGGCTTGTCGCGAAACCGCGTTTCGCCCAGCTGGATTTCCAAGCGACGCAGTAGCTCGGGCGAAATCCAGACATTGCGCAATTCGACACGGGTGGCTTGCCGTGGCAGTTGCGCTTCTGTATCGGCACCGAATATGTTCACCGTGAGTGAAATGAATCGGCAAGGTCCGGGGTGGCAACATGGCGAAAAAAGCATCCAGTCTAAAGCCCGCTGCGGCCGTCGTCGCCGCCAAGGCCAAGCCGTCGGTCGCTGCAATCGATCCGCGCAAGATACGCGCGCCGCTCACCCAGAACCCGCACGCCATTCGCGACACCCGCGAAAAAGTCCTGGAGGTCGCGATCGGCCGCGAGGTGCGGGCCTTCCGCAAGAAGCTCGGCATCACCGTCGCCGATCTGGCTGCCGCCACCGACATTTCGCTTGGCATGCTGTCGAAGATCGAGAACGGCATCACCTCGCCATCGCTGACCACGTTGCAGGCGCTGTCGCGGGCGCTCGGCGTTCCCGTCACCGCCTTCTTCCGCCGCTTCGAGGAAGAGCGCAGTGCCGTCTTCGTCAAGGCCGGCGAAGGCCTCGACGTCGAACGCCGCGGCACGCGCGCCGGCCACCAGTACAATCTGCTCGGCCATATCGGCTCCAACACCAGCGGCGTCGTCGTCGAACCCTATCTGATCACGCTGACCGAGGATTCCGACGTGTTCCCGACCTTCCAGCATGAAGGCATGGAATTCCTCTATATGCTCGAGGGCGAGGTGGTTTACCGGCACGGCAGCAATCTCTACCCGATGAGGCCTGGCGACAGCCTGTTCTTCGACGCCGATGCGCCGCACGGACCGGAAGTGCTGAGCGTCCTGCCGATGCGGTATTTGTCGATCATCTGTTATCCGCAGAGCAGCGCGGGGTGAGCCGGAGATGAGGGCGCGCAAGCAATCCTGGATCGCTGCACTCCACGGCCACGGTAACGGCATGGATCCTAGGGTCTCCGCTACGTCCGTAGCGGAGACCCTAGGATCCATATGTGGACGGCGCCCTGCCTGCAACGGTTGTTTTGCGTCGTTTTCGATCGCTTGCGTCCATATGTCCGGCC
>NZ_JAMYRK010000031.1:0-68056 GCF_040321335.1 Mesorhizobium sp. M0437 | reverse complement strand
GGCGCCGATAGGGTGATCACTTCAGTGAGCCATGCGCTTTCGACGGGCTCCCAGATCGAGCTTCTCGCTGCAAGGTATCCATCCGACACGACGGCGATGAACCTCAGCGGCAACGAGTTCAGCCAGACCATCCAGGGCAACGCCGGCGCGAACATCATCAATGGTGGCGGCGGTGCCGACATCTTGACCGGTAACGGAGGCAATGATGCCTTCGTGTTCAACAGCGCTCTTGGAGCCGGCAATATCGACAAGGTCACCGACTTCAATAGCTCCAGGACAAGATCCAGCTCGACGACGCCGTTTTTGCCGGGCTTAAGTTGGGCGGCCTTTCATCCGATGCTTTCTTTGCTGGCACGGCTGCGCATGACAGCTCCGACCATATAATCTACAACAGCTCAACCGGGGCGCTCTCTTTCGACAGCGACGGGATCGGTGGCGCAGCTCAAATACAGTTCGCCACTCTCTCTCCAGGTCTGTCGCTTACGGCAGGTTCGTTCCTTGTGATCTGAACGACCCGGAACGGCGGACCTTCAATTCGAGACGGTCCGCCGCTTTATCTTTGTTCAAGCACCGGATTTTTCCAAAGCGGGATGCCCATTTCTGGCTGATGCTCAACCTTCGTCACCCAGCGGGTTCGAGTTGTGTGCGTCAAGTTCAGCAAAATGGCGTGGTATTGCGGTGCCGTGGGCGTGGCCGCCGCGCAGCCCCCGTGTTTCGCGGAGCGGCGGACACATGACGGTGCTCAGGCGGCCAAGGCCCTCAGGCTCTCCAGCTGGGAACCAGCCCTACTCTCACCTTTTGGGAGGTTTCCTAAATTGATTTGATTTCGATCACGGAGATCTGCCGACCGATACCAGGTGACGAGCGCGCAGATGCCTACGAATTGTCCACAGCTAATTGGTTGGGCAGTGAAACTGTGGAGGGGCCCGGAGTCAGAGGTTAACGTCATTTTGAATTTCCGTACGAAAGTTGACGTCTAACGCATTAAAATCTATAAATGTATAGCCATTATAAAAATATCGAGGAACTTCAAAAACTACAGCGCCTTCAAAATAAAGTCGCAATTCTGGCATCATTCTGACATCAGAAGACAATAAGCATCTTGTCCTAAGTCGCTGCTGTCAAAATAAGTCACAATCCGTGCAGCATTCCTACAAACGGTCAATGATTCTATCGACGGGTGTCTGTATGTGATTTGCGCTAATATACGCCGTCTGTAGGTAGACGCCGGGCGCTATCGAAATCAGAAAAAGGAATATTGGATGGCAACTCTGCATTATACGTCGGGTGGATCCGCCACCGAAATCGCAACTGCCGGCTTCAATCTGGCTGACGTTCAGTACGCTTCGCAAGTCGACGCGTTGCCGGACGGCATGAAGGGTCTGGTGTACCTCAACGAGCACGAGGGCGTAACTTCATCCTTCATCGAGAAAATGACCCCCTTCCTCGGCAATCCGAATGTGTTCGGATTCTATCTGGTTGACGAGCCCGATCCCACGGGCAGGTGGGGCACCTATGCAACCGCCGAGAACCTGAAGGCGGAATCCGACTGGATCCATGAGCATTTTCCAGGCGCCAAGACCTTCGTCACCATGATGAATATGGGATCCCCTACCAATCCGGATTTTACCAACACCTACAATCCGGCCAACACGCATATCGACTATTTTGGAATAGACCCCTATCCGGTGCGCACGGGAACGGACACGGTCGACTACGACATGATCGACCGAGCCGTGGCTGCAGCGGTGAAGTCGGGCATCCCGATCAGCAACATCGTTCCGGTCTTCCAGGCCTTTGGCGGCGGCAATTGGGAGACTTCCGATGGCGGCAGACAGGTCATGCCCACCACCGAACAGATGCAAACCATGATGGATCATTGGGCCAAGCTGGTTCCGTCACCCGCCTTCGACTATACCTACAAGTGGGGAACGCAGAACGGCGATACCGCGCTTGAAAGCTCCTCGGAACTGCAAGCCGTTTTCCGGGAACACAACACCACTACCGCTGCGGCCTCAGACACCACCAGCAGCGACAACAGTGCTGCTGCGCCCGCGTCCGACGCCGCCACCAGCGATAGCAGCTCGACGGTGACTGCGCCTTCCCATGCCGCAACCGGCGATAGCAGCTCGACTGCGACCGCGCCTTCCCATGCCGCCACCGGCGATAGCACCAGCGATGGCAGCTCGACCGCGACGGCGCCTTCGCACCTCATCGCAAGCGATGGCAGTTCGACTGCGACCGCCGCCGGCGCCACCACGAGCGATGGCAGCTCGACTGCGACCGCCCCTTCCACCGGCGATAGCACCAGCGATGGCAGCTCGACCGCGACGGCGCCTTCGCACCCCATCGCAAGCGATGGCAGTTCGACTGTGACCGCCGCTTCCCCCTCCGACCGCGGCGGTTTTCACGCTCTGACCGATCTGTTCGGCAGCAACGACACCAGCCATGATACTGCCGGCGACAAGGGAGGCAGCAGCGTTGACCGGGTGCTGGCCGCGTTGAGCCCCGCGCTTTCGTCCGGCTCGGAGCTTGCCGCGACCAGCAGCCCATCCGAGAAAACGGCAACCAGCCTGACCGGCCACGGGTTCGCCCAACTGCTCCAGGGCAACGAAAATGCCGGCGCCGGTGTCCACAAGAGCGCCGTCGCCGACCTGACATCCGGTCACGGCAACGATGCCTTCGACTTCAGCAAGCTTCAGGACAAAGTCCAGCTCGACCACTCCGCGCTTGCCGACCTCAAGTCGGGAGGGCTTTCATTGCATACGTCCCCTACTGTTACGGCCACAGATGACGGTTCCCACCACATCATCTTTGACAGCTCAACCGGGTCGCTCTCTCTCGACAGCGACGCGGTCGGCGGCGCAGCTCAAGCGCAGCTCGCTACCCATCTCCCGTTGCAGCATCACTCCTTGATCTGAAACCGGAGCGGCGGACCTTCAACTCGAGCGTGTCCGCCGCTCCGTCCGTGTTCAATTGCGCCACGGAAGCTTGACTGAGAAAAATGCGATATCGGCAGACAGCAGAGGGATCGAAGTTGGTCGCATTATCGCCAATGCGAATTCCGGATTCACCACACCCTACGAAGTCTCGGCAATTTTCAGCACTGTGTCGATCTCGGCCATCACCGTTGCCGGCAGCGGCCCTTTCTCCAGCGCACCGAGATTGTCCTCGACCTGCTCGGGCCGCGTGAAGCCGGGAACCGGCAGGGCGATTGCCGACTTGGCGAGTATCCAGCCGAGCGCGCCTTGCGCAAGCGTGCGTCCGCCCGAGGTGAGCAGGTCGCGGATTGCCGAGAG
This sequence comes from Mesorhizobium sp. M0437, assembly GCF_040321335.1. Classification (NCBI taxonomy): domain Bacteria; kingdom Pseudomonadati; phylum Pseudomonadota; class Alphaproteobacteria; order Hyphomicrobiales; family Phyllobacteriaceae; genus Mesorhizobium; species Mesorhizobium sp. M0437. Next base: position 64,757 of record NZ_JAMYRK010000031.1, on the reverse strand, counting down.
CCTTGACAGATAGTCCGGGTTGGCGGCGCCATCCCTGAAAAACACCATCCATTCGGCATTCCCGCCGCGCACATCGTTGGTGGGCAGCCGCATGGCCGGCGTGTATTTGCCGGTGAGCAGCCCCATTGCCAGCGGCAGCCGGCTGAACGAGACGAGGTTCTCGCGCGCCGCAACGGCCATCAGCTCGTTCGCCGGGGTAAACACATTGAAGTCGTTCTCTACGGCGACGAACCCCTCGCGCGGCGCGTAGACGGCAAGCCGTTCGCGGTGATCGGTGCTCCAGCCGAAGCCGCCGATCTTGCCCTCCTGGCGCAACAGGCCGAGCGTATCGAACACCTCGCCGGCGCGCTCGATCGGATACTCGTTGATATGTAGCAGCACGACGTCGATACAATCCCGCTGCAGGCGCTGCCGCGAATTGTCGATCGATGTCCGGATTGCCGCGGCAGAGGCATCCTCGGGTGCGATCTTGCGCGTTTCGGGATCGCCGAAATAACCGACCTTGGTGACGATGACGGCTTCGTCCTTACCCCTCAACGCCCGCCCGAGGATCAGTTCGGCATTGCCGGCGCCATAGGCGGCAGCCGTGTCGAACACCCGCGCGCCGATCTCATAAGCCATCGCCAGCGCGGCTTGCGACCTGATATCGTCGACCTCGCCATAGGTCGACCTCGCCATAGATTGTCGCCGTCTCACGCCAACGCGCGGGGCCACCCGCCGCCCAGGTGCCGATTCCGATGCGCGGTACCGAGCGGCCATCCCAAAGCATCATCATCTGCATGCCCGGCTCCTCAACGACGCAAGCTGGCGTGGCGGGCACGCTCGCGGATCTCTTCGCGAGAAATGCCGGCATCCGCCAGTGTGCTGTCCCGGGCCTGCCTCAAACTCGCAAGCGTCTGGCGATAGGCAATCCAGCGGGCGAAACGGTATCGAAGTTCATCCAACATGATCGTCTCCTTTGGTACGCAGAATGCCTGCGCGCCTGGGTTGGTCGGAAGCGCAAAACCTCTGCGCCAATCGCATGCGCGATCGAAAGGGTTCAGTTCGCTTCTTGGCCAGCCGAGGCGCTTGTCCCTGTCCCGCCAGGCAGGATTGTCCAACGCCTCCAATGCCTGCATACTTGCGCACGATGCCCGCTTTGCGCTACAGCCACGGTCGCAAGGAGTTTTTCATTTCTGCAAAATGGATATCGGCTGGGACGATCTGAGGTTGTTTCTCGACGTTGCGCGGCTGGGTGGCTTGAGCGCAGCGACGGGAACCACGCGCCTCAGCGCAGCCACCCTTGGACGACGCGTCACCGCGCTCGAAAAGCAGATCGGCGAACCTCTATTCGTGCGCCAGCAGACCGGCTACCGGCTGACCCCGGTCGGCGAGGAACTGCTGCGGCGCGCCGAAGACGTCGAGGCGGCAATGCAGTCGCTGACCCGCTGGCGCGAGGGAAACCTGCCCGACCGCATTGTCCGCGTCTCGGCCGGGCCATGGACCTCGGCCTTCGTTTCCGCCCATATCGGCGATATCTGGACGGTCGATGACGGCATAAGGGTAGAGCTTGTCACCACCACCGACCGGGTCGACATCGGCCGCCGTGCCGCCGACATCGGCATCCGCAGCGAGCGCCCGACCGAGCAGTGGCTGGCCGGCCGTCAGAGCGGCAAGGTCGCCCACGCCATTTATTCCGGACGTCACCTGATCAACGGCACCGCCGCCGGATTGTTCGTCGGCGTCACCGGTGAAGGCGCAAACATTGCCTCGGCGCGCTGGCTGCAAGCCCATCACGGCGACCGCATCGCCGTACGCGGCAACAACACCCATTCGGTGCGCGAACTGGTGGCCGCCGGCGCCGGCCTTTCGGTCTTTCCGTGCTTCGTCGGTGACGGCGATCCGCGGCTGGTTCGCGTTGCTCAGCCTATCCCCGAACTTGAAACCGACCAATGGATCGTCACCCATCACGAGGAACGTCACTCTCCGCCGGTACGGAAAGTCGCCGACCGGATCGCCGCCTTGATGCGGGCGCACCAGCCACTGTTTCGCGGCGAGACGCCGATCCGGTAAGCCTCAGGCAGATCGGCCGCCAGTGGATCAAGAATCAGATATTTTGGTGGGCCGGACGATGGTACCGCCGCCGTTGAGGACGCCGGAGTGCGGGGCGCTGCTCGTCGAGATCCTTGCCTTGGGCGAAGAGAGCGGTATAAACCGACCAGCACGGGGCCGCCTATCCGGTCACTCGTCCTCCTGCCGGCTCATAGCCGTATGCTTCGCCCTTACGCACCACGCGACCGATGCCCGGCCAGCCAAGGTGCGCGCCGGCGATCCACGTCCCCGCCTCGGCCGCGTCACTGAAAACCTTTAGGCGGGTTGCGCGCGCGGTCAGCTGATCGTCGTCATAGCCCCAACTGAACGCGGGATTGCCGAACTGCAAGGCCGGCACATGAACGATGTCCCCGAAGAATAGGAAACGGTCCTCGTCCGTGTCGAACGTGTAGCCGGTATGACCGGCAGCATGACCGGGCAAGGCGACCGCCCTCAATCGCTCACCCACCTGGTCGCCATTCTGGACAGGCTTCAGCAGGGGCCGGAACTGCGCAAGGTGCGCGTAAGCGAAAAAGCTCTGCACAGCCGCTTCGGGAATTACGATCGCCTTCAAGTTTGGAAAGAGCACTCGGCCGTCGGGGGTCAAAAGTCCGTGCACATGATCCTGATGGGCGTGGGTGAGCGCCAAGACCGTGATCGAAGCCGGGTCGATCTTGGCTTCCGCCATGGCCTGCTCAAGACGCCCCACTGTCGGGGCCCAGCCCCCTCCTCCGCTGTCGATCAGAACGCCGTCAACGCCTGGACCTGCGAGGGCGAAGCAATTGACAGACAGGCGAAGCGCCCCTGCCAACGCAGCTTGCGGCACCGGATTATCCTGCGGGTCCCGCAGAAGGTCCGCCGGCATCTCGATGTAACCGTCCGAGAGCGACCAGACGCGCCACCTTCCCGACGTGCTGCCGAGCACGTTATTAGTTTGCGATGTCACGATCATATGGCCACCTGCCGCAAACGAAAATGGAGGATAGGTTCGATTGTCACTATTTGGCTCTCTGCATCCTCTGCGCAAAAACGTGGGGAAATCGATGAAGATCAATGCGGAAAGCACCCGATCTCGATAGGCCACGGATCGGAAGATGATCGTTGACGGATCTGCTAGCTTCGCGGCGATGCCAACTCTTATTGCATTCCCATGTAGATTCCTCCCTTCGTAAGCTCGTCAATCATCTGATTTATGCGCTTTCGGCGTGTTTCCGGGTGACGGGCGCGCTCGATCCAATGCAAGTAATCATTTGCGCTGATAGGGAGGCCGTTGCTCGAAAGCAGTTATCAGATTTGCGGCCTCGAGCTCTGCACGCAAACTGTCGGGCATCTTAGCCAACGGACGTTTCAGCAACTCACATCTCCGCCATTCGATGCTGGAATAGATCACAAGTCAGCCGTCGCGCCTGCGAGACCGCAGCCGGCCTGGCGACAGCCCTTTCAATCGGGTCACGACGCGATTCATATGGGCCTGGTGAGTGAAACCCGCGTGCTGAGCAATCTCGGCCAGCGGCAGATTGCTATTTTCCAAAAGCTCGACCGCGCGATCAACGCGGCGGCGTAAAATGAATTGATGTACCGGCAATTGCGTCGCCTCGCGAAAGGCGGCGGTGAAGGCGCGTCGTGGTATTCCCGCGATTCCGGCAAGATGGTCGATCGACACCCCCTTTTCCAGATCGCCGTCAATCGCAGCGAGGACCCGGTCGAACCGCTGCGAGGTTAGGACCGGAGACTTCTGCTGCCGCTGGCGTGCATGCCCGAGACGGAGCAGGTTCGCGAAAACCAGGCCCAGCGTCCATTCGCGGACGATCGGGTTAACTGGCGGGTCGCCTTCGAGGCGTCGGCACAACTCGGCCACCAGCGAATCGCGTATCGGTCGATCGGTCAGGATTACCAGGTCCTCGGGGGTCCCGCCTGCGGATACCAGGAGCCTTGACGCCAGCGCGGAGTCAACGGTGATCATCGTCAGCTCTCGCGGCTCCTCGATCTTGAACCGCGTGGCACGCTCGGGAAGACTGAGCAGCAGGTCGCCGGGGCGGGTGAAGACGCGCCGCAGCCCGCGGCCAAGATCGATCTCTGCATAGGATGAACCGCTGCGAACCACACGCAGCTGAACGACTCCGGCCGGCGCATGGCGATAGTCGCCGGCAGGAAAGAACAACCTCTTTGCACTTGCCGCGGTCACCATCGTTGTACCGGGCGTCCGGACGCAAGTTCCTCCGGGACTTCGATGATCGATCGCCGCATCCTCGATCCTTGATGCCTACACTTTTGCCCGTTTGACTGGTCCACCAGGCGCATCATTTGCCAGGGCAGTCAGTTCACCAATCCGGGGCACAAAGATGTTGTGCAGTGTCTGGGTCATAATGGTCATTTCACGCTGAATTTGCAGTTCCTGTGCGGCGGGAAACAATGTGTCCTGCAAGAAGAGCTCCAGGCCTGCCTTGTCGTCCCATATCTCGATGATGCGATAACCATCGTCGGTGGCATGCGCGATGTGCTGATAGATGCCGCCAGCGGGCCGTTTCTCCACGCCGATCCGATCGAGGATGCGGCTATAATCTTCGGCCGTCAGGCCGGCAATATCAAGTGTCGTCACTACGGCCATGGTTCATCCTCGCTGCTGATAGTGGTTGTTTGAAGTGGAGTTCTTGGACGGGCTCCGGATCCTATTGGGCCGATGTCGTTTGGCATCGCCGTCCTGACGGCGAGTTTGACTCCCGAACTTCACCGACAGGAGCGGCCTTGGTCCTCAGCCACCGAGCGCCTCGATGACAAGACGGGCGGTCGCCGCTCCGGAGAAGTTCTGCTGGCCGGTGATCAAATTGCCGTCGCGCACGGCAAAATCGCGCCACAGCCCGGCCTGAATATAGTTCGCGCCGAGCGCACGCATCTCATCCTCGATCCGCCATGGCATCAGATGCGTACCGTGCGGCAGCGCGCCCATCTCCCAGACGGCATTGTCGGCGAAGTCCTCCTCGACATTGGCGAACCCCGTAACAGTGCGCCCTTTGGCCAGCAGCTCGCCGGTTGAGAGGCGCGCGTAACGCAGCAGCGCGACGCCATGACACAAGGCAGCCGCGACCTTGCCGGCCGCGAAAAAGGCGACGAACAGCCGCTGCAACTCAGTCGCACCTTGGAAGGTGAACATCGGCGCTTGGCCGCCAGCGACGACGATCGCGTCGAACGCGTCGACCGACAGCTCTGCGATGGGCCGGGTCGTCTCCACCAGCACCGCCAGTTTCGGCGTCGACAGGAAACCGAGCGAGATCAGATCCGTATCCGAATAGCCGGACGGATCGCGCGGGTCGCTCAATGCATCCGCCTCGCATTTGTTGCCCTCAGGCGAGAAGATCGCGACTTCGTATCCGCGCTCGGTGAAGACGAGCCAGGGATGGGTCAACTCGCTCCACCAAAACCCGACCGGCCAGCCGGTGGTGATCGACACAGCCGGGTTGGAAAGGACCATCGCGATGCGTTTGGGATGCCGCGGGTCGAGTGGGTTGGAATCGCGCACGCTCATCGCGCCATCTCGACTGGTTCGCCAAGATTCGCCCAAATCGTCTTGTATTGGGTGTAGCTTTCCCACGCCTCGCGGCCCTGCTCGCGGCCATAGCCGCTCATCTTGAAACCTCCGAACGGCGCATTAGGATGGTACTTGTGCCAGCAGTTCAGCCAGACCGTGCCTGCCTTGATCCGGTCGGCGAGCCGCAAGGCGCGGCCGAGATCGCTGGTCTGGATGCCCGAGGCGAGCCCGTAGCTCGTATCGTTGGCGATCCGGATCGCGTCCTCCTCGCTGTCGAATGGAATCACCGGCAGGACAGGACCGAAAATCTCTTCGCGCGATATCCTTAGGTCGTTGGTCGCATCGGCGAAGATGGTCGGCTCGATGAAGAGGCCCTTGCCGTTGACCTGGCGGGTGCCGCCGCCCGCGGCCAGTCGCGCGGTGCGCTTGCCCTCTTCGACATAGCTCAAGACCTTGTCATACTCGCCCCGCGATGCGATCGGCCCGATCATCGTCGCAGGGTCCAGCGGATCGCCGAGTGTCGCCGACTTCGCCATGGCGCTCAGCTTCTCGACGGCCTCGTCATAGCAGGCGCGTTCAACCAGCAGGCGCGATCCGGCGACGCAGACTTCGCCCTTGTTCCAGAAGATGCCCCAGAAGGCTGCCTGTATCGCGACATCGATATCGGCATCGGCGAAAACGATATTGGGACTCTTGCCGCCGAGCTCCATGGTCAGGTGTTTCATCGTCCCGGCACCGTTGCGCATGATGCCCTGGCCGACGGTGGTCGACCCGGTAAAGGCGATCTTGCCGACGCGGGCATCGTTGACCAGCGCGTCGCCGATGGTGCCGCCCGGGCCGGTGACGAGATTGTAAACGCCTGGCGGCACTCCCGCGTCGAGGATCACTTGCGCCAAGGCGAGGGCCGTCAGGGGCGTGTCGGTCGCAGGCTTGTGAACGACCGTGTTACCCGCCGCGAGTGCCGGCGCGATTTTCGAACAGGACAGCGCGAGGGGAAAATTGAACGGGGTGATCGCAGCGACCACGCCGAGCGGCTCGCGCCGCGTCAGGATCCTGATATTTGGATCGTAGCTGGTACGACAGGCGCCGTCCATCGCGCTCATGGCGAGCCCGCCATGAAAGCGGAACAGTCCTGAGCAGTGCGGCATGATGATATCGCGGAAATCGCGATAGGGCATACCCATATCCATCGCCTCGCGCACCGCGAAATCCTCGGCCCGCTCGTCCATTAGATCGGCGATGCGAAACAGGATCTTGGCGCGCTCCTCATGATGCATCCGCGCCCAGGGTCCTTGCTCGAAAGCCCGCTGCGCGGCCGCGACGGCGTCGCTCGTGTCGGTGACGTCCGCCTTCGCAATATCGGTGATCGCCGCCTCCGTGGTCGGATCAAAAGTCGTCGAAGTCTCGCCGCTGACGGCATCGCGCCATTGGCCATCGATCAGCAGACGTCCTACTGGAATCGCCTTGCGCCGCGCGGGTAGATAATCAGTCATGAACCGGTTCCGTCCTGTCGAATGAGATTGAAGGAAATTGTCGGCCCCATCCCGCGCCGATAGGCGAGCTGGACCAATAGCAGCATCATCGGCTCGATCAGGCGCGAGGCCGTGAGATCGCCGACATCGACCGGCATTGTCGGCAGATCGGCGAGAAGCCGGCAAACCGCCGCCTTGGCATCTGCATCATTGCCGGCGACATAGCTCGTCACCGGATCGCCGTTGGGACGCGGATCATCCCTGTCAAGCAATTCGGCAAAGGTCGGAATGCACTTGACGACAAGGGCGCCCCGCGCGCGCCTCTGAACCTCCTCGCCTACAGACGTAGTAGTGCCTAGCAGCATCGTGGAAAGGTCAGGCGCGACTGCATTGGTATTGTCCCAGACGATCTTGCCCGACAAATCGCCAAGCGCGTCCATCGCCAGCTCGAGAGCCGGCCATGGCGTCGCCAGGGCAATTACGTCGGCCCATCTCGCTACTTCGTCAGGAGCACCGAAGCCAACACGGAGGGTTGCCGCGATTGCGCGCAACTTGCCTTCGTCACGACTGAAGCTGAGGCGAATTTCGTGCCCGGCGAGGCCAAGACATTTCGCCAAGGCCTTCCCGAGCGAGCCTGGTCCGATGATCGCAACTTTCACAACTGCCTCCCGACACGCGATCGGGCTTGCCTAGCATCATTGCAGTCGCGCTTATTTCACGAATTGCCCTTGCACGATCGGGCGCACTCGTCACATGGCTCGGCGCCAATTGGCATCCGGATCCGCCGCGCGCTCGCGCCCTTCCCGAACGTGTCCCTATTGGGCATGTATGTGTGGGCGACCATAGAGCAGGGTGCGATCAGCGGAGGTCCCCAGGGCACAAGCCTGTTCATATTGGTTGACGCTAGATTTTCCTTGCCTAATCCGTCGGCGTTGCGATGACTTTTGTGGCATCAGCATAACGCGATTGCCTGCAAATCCGGGGAAAGGCCGCCTCAGGACGGCTTTCCGGACTGGCACGCCCCTTGCTTCGTTATTCACGTGCAGAGCGTCTAGGGTTCCGGCCGTGTCGATCACGGTGCTGGTCCAAGAGACGCGACCGCTTGAGATGCATTGAGGCATCTGGCGGAACACGGCGGGCCAAAATCCCGGGAGAACCCTGCACGGGTTTGCTGGCGCGAACCTCTCCCGGATGCGCGCTCCGTGAACCCCCCAACAGACGTTCGGACGCAATCCGGATCGCAAACAGGGGTATGTAATGCTTCGCAAACTGGCCACAATCATCCTAGCCGCATCACTCAGCCTCCCCTTCATCTCAGCCGCGCAAGCGGCGCCCAAGAAAGACTTCAAGATTTGCTGGTCGATCTATGTCGGCTGGATGCCGTGGGGCTATCTTTCCGACAGCGGCATCATGAAGAAGTGGGCCGACAAATACGGCATCAATGTCGAGATCACCCGCATCAACGACTATGTCGAGAGCATCAACCAGTACACGGCCGGCGGCTTTGACGGCTGTTCGATGACCAACATGGATGCGCTTTCGATCCCGGCCGGCGGCGGTGTCGAAACGACGGCCTTGATCGTCGGCGATTTCTCCAACGGCAACGACGCGGTCATCCTCAAGAACAAGACCGCACTCAAGGATATTGCCGGCCAGAAGGTCAATCTCGTCGAGCTTTCCGTCTCACATTACCTACTTGCGCGCGCGCTAGAGACGGTGGGGTTGGCCGAAAAGGACATTACGGTGGTGAACACCTCCGATGCCGACATGGTCGCTGCCTACGGTACCAGCGACGTCACCTCCGTCGTCACCTGGAATCCGCTGGTCTCGGAAATCGCTGCCATGCCGGGCGCCCACAAGGTATTTGATTCGACTGAGATCCCCGGCGAGATCATCGACATGATGGTCGTCAACACCGCGACGCTGAAGGACAATCCGGCCTTGGGCAAGGCGCTTGTCGGTGCATGGTATGAAGCCATGGCGCTGATGACGTCGGGCACGCCCGAAGGCAAGGCGGCCAAGGAAGAGATGGCCAAGGCGTCGGGGACGGATCTTGCCGGTTTCGACGCTCAGCTTGCATCAACGGCGATGTTCTTCGAGCCGGCCAAGGCGGTCGCATTCACCAACGGCGCCGAACTGCCGAAGACCATGGATCTGGTGCGCAACTTCCTGTTCAGCCACGGCATTCTTGGTACCAACGCGCCGAGCGTCGACGTGATCGGCATGAGCTTCCCCGACGGCTCGACGCTGGGCGACGTCAACAACGTCAAGCTGCGCTTCGATCCGGCCTTTATGGCAGAGGCAGCGGGCGGAACGCTCTGACGCGGGAGCGCGACATGCTAGCCAGAGGAACCGGCATCATGCAGGCCGCAGCAGGCCCCGAAGTCGCGCGCCTGCAACTTAGCAGGCCGAAAGCGCGGCTTCGCCTCATCAACGCGACGGTCTCGCGCGGCGGAGCGCTGCTGCTTGGGACGCTGCCGTTTGCCGCCGTGGCGATTGCCTATCTCTTCGCTTCGGCGCAAAGGCTGGCGGTCAATCCCAGCGACAAGCTGCTGCCCTCCCCTGCACAGATGTGGTCGGCCTTTTCAGACCTGGCGACAGTGCCGGACAAGCGCTCCGGCGACCTGATCCTGTGGGCCGACACCTATGCCAGCCTGATCAGGCTGTTCGCCGGCGTCGGCATGGCCACGCTGGTGGCGCTCAGCCTCGGCGTCGCCATAGGTTTCATCCCGCGCGTCAGGGCCTTTCTGCTGCCCTTGGTCACAGTTGTCTGCGTCATCCCGCCACTGGCGCTGCTGCCGATCCTGTTCATTGCGCTCGGCCTCGGCGAAACGGCCAAGATCACCTTGATCGCTCTCGGCGTCGCACCGGTCATGGTGCGCGATATCGCCAACCGGGTGATGGAATTGCCGCCGGAGCTCGTCGCCAAGGCACAGACGCTCGGCGGCAACAGCTGGACCATGGTGCTCAGGCTGGTGCTGCCACAGGTCATGCCGCGCCTCATCACTTGCGTACGGCTGGCGCTTGGGCCGGCCTGGCTGTTCCTGATCGCGGCAGAAGCCATCGCCTCCACCGAGGGGCTCGGCTACCGCATCTTCCTCGTTCGTCGCTACCTATCGATGGACGTCATCCTGCCTTACGTCGCCTGGATCACGCTGCTTGCGGTAATGACCGACTGGCTGCTCGTGCGGCTCTCTCACATTATCTCGCCTTGGGCGCATCCGGTGCGGACCAGATGAGCCGGATCCTCGTCCATAGGCTGGAGAAGAGCTACGGCGACGCCCGCGTGCTGGAACGGGTCAACGTCTCCGCCGAAGCGGGTGAATTCCTGTCGCTGGTTGGCGCCAGCGGTTGTGGAAAATCGACGTTCCTGCGCATCCTGCTTGGCCAGGAACAGCAAAGTGGCGGCGTGGTCGTCGTCGGCGACCAGCCGATCGTGCCGGAGCCGACGCCGCAGCGCGGCATCGTCTTCCAGCGCTATTCCGTGTTTCCGCATCTGACCGCGTTGCAGAACTTGCTGCTGGTCGAGGACTTCCGTTCGGGCGGACCGTTCGGCCGCGTCTTCGGCGCCAGGCGCACAAGCGCCAGGCAAGAAGCCGAAACCATGCTGGAACGGGTCGGGCTTGGCCATGCGCGCGACCTCTATCCGGCCATGCTTTCTGGCGGCATGCAGCAGCGGCTGGCGATCGCGCAGACCTTGCTCGGCCGGCCGCAGATCCTGCTTCTCGACGAGCCGTTCGGCGCACTCGATCCCGGTATTCGCATCGAGATGCATGAGCTGCTCACCGAGCTCTGGACCGAGCACGGCATGACCGTGGTCATGGTCACCCACGATATCGGCGAGGCATTCAAGCTCGGCACCCGCGTGCTGGTCTTCGACAAGGTGCGCCACGACCCCCAGTTCCCGTCCGCCTATGGCGCGACGATCACCTACGATCTGAAGCTCGACCGCAAGCACCGGGCTTCCGCACGAGACGTGGCCGAAGTGGCCGCGATGGTCGGGACGACCCGACTGGATAGCGCAATCGCGACGACGGCGTCGTGAAGGAGGTTTCATGCACAGAGATAGTCCAGAACGCCGGCATCGTCGCGCCGGGCTCACCGACCACCAGCCACGCCAACGCTTCCACCATCCGAACTTCGAGATCCGCGACATGCAGGGCTGGAAGTCTATCGAGGCGGAAGGAAAGCTGCCCGAGGACGGCTGGCGCAAGGAACAGAAATGGGCACTCGACATGGGCCTGCCCGGATCGGATTCGATCATCGACAAGTCGATCCCGACATTCGCGCGAGGCGAGTTGCCGCACTTCGCCGGCATCAACACCTTCCTCAAGGCGCCCTATGTCGAGAACGTCCGCGATGTCGGCAGATATGACGCTGCCGTCATGGGCATTCCTTTCGACAGCGGCACCACTTACCGGCCCGGAACCCGCTTCGGGCCGCAAGGCATGCGCCGCATCTCGGCGCTTTACACGCCTTACAATTACGAGCTCGGTGTCGACCTGCGCGAGCAGATGACGCTTTGCGACGCCGGCGACGTCTTCACCATCCCCGCCAATCTCGAAAAGAGCTTCGACCAGATCACCAAGGGCGTCAGCCATGTCGCCTCGTCCGGCGCGCTGCCGATCATGCTCGGCGGCGACCATTCGATCGGGTTTCCGTGCGTGCGCGGCATCGCCGACGTGACCTCCAAGCGAATCGGCATTATCCATTTCGACCGCCACATCGACATCCAGGAAAAGGATCTCGACGAACGTATGCACACGACGCCCTGGTATTGGGCGACCAACCTGCCGAACGTCTCGGCCACCAATCTGGTGCAGCTCGGTATCGGCGGCTGGCAGGTGCCCCGCTACGGCGTGGCCGAGGCGAGAAAGCGCGGAACCAACGTGCTGACGATCTCCGATATCGAACAGATGGGGCTGGAGAAGGCGGCCGAGATCGCGCTCGAGATCGCATGGAAGGACACCGACGCCGTATACATCTCCTTCGATGTCGACAGCATCGATTGCGGTTTCGTGCCGGGTACGGGCTGGCCGGAGCCCGGTGGCTTCCTGCCGCGCGAGGCACTGAAGCTGCTCGGGCTAGTGTCGGCGCCCGGCATCTGCGGACTGGAAGTGGTCGAGGTGTCGCCGCCCTACGACACGTCAGACATCACGGCGCTGTTTGGCGTGCGGGTTGTCGTCGAGGCGCTCGGCTCGATGGTCGCGCACGGCAATCTCGGCAAACACAAATCCATCATCGACAAGCCGACGAGCTTTTGACCATGCACGATGATCATCACCACCACAGCCATGATCATGGCGACGGCCACCATCACGGGCCGAACGGTCATCATCACCATCCCCACCCCGTCGGCCACAACGGGCCGGCCGGCAAGCCGTTGCAATGGCAGACACCGCATCTACCGCACGACCATGCGCCCGAACCCGCCGACGCGCGGGCGACCGATCTCGATCTCGTCGAGATCGCGTTTCTCGAAGGGTTTTCGCGGGCGCCCGACCCATCCAGTTTCCTGCGCCTCGCCGGGATTCCGTTCGTCGGCGAGACCGCCGACGGCGTGCGGCTGCATCTTCTGCGCGTCGAGACGCAGGACATGGTCGATGTCGGCGCCGTCATGCCGCTGATTGGCGGCGCCGGCGTCACCTATCACCCGCTGCCCGCGAAACTGACGTCGCGCCGGCGCCGCCTGGCCTTCGTCTACCATAACGGCAAGGCACAAACGCCCCTTGACTTCGGCGAGGCCCGACTTCTGGCCGACAGGTCCGGCGCCGCACAATTCACCATGCCAGGGGCCGGACAATGAGCACCGGCCTTGAACCGATCGCACCCCTATCAAACAGGTCCAGAACCATGAACAGAACGCTTTCATTCTTCGGTAGACTCGCCCTGGCAGCCGCCACAACCCTCATCCCCTCATTGGCCTTCGCCCATAGCGGCGGTTTTCATGCCCACGGGTTTGTAGACGGCATTCAGCACCCGCTGACCGGTATGGACCACCTGCTTGCCATGATGGCTGTAGGCATCATTGCCGCTCGCGCCGGCGGCAAGGGGATCATCATCGTGCCGTCGTGCTTTGTCTCGGCGATGCTCGCTGGCGCCCTGCTCGGTATCGCCGGCATCGGCCTGCCCTCACTGGAAACCGGCATAACGCTATCGCTGGTGGTCTTCGGCGCCATGATGGCGCTTGCCAAGCCGCTTCCGCTCGCTGTGGCCGCCTCGCTGACTGCTCTCTTCGCCCTCTTCCACGGCAATGCCCATGGCCTCGAAATTCCCGAGACGGCCAGCGGCATCGCTTATGCGGTCGGCTTCGTGGTCGCTACTTCGGCTCTTCACGCGACCGGCGCGTTAGCCGCCCTAACACTTCGGCGCTGGCCGCGAGCCATCCGCACGGCAGGGGTCGGCACGTCGTTGGTCGGCGTGGCGCTGGCGGCACAGATCATCTGAACCGCAGCCCATTCATCTGCGATGAACAGGAGGCGAAGGCGTGATCAACCGGCTAACCGTTGGGCAGCGCATCCGAAACGTGCTGTACCAGATCCTGAAGACCCGGTCTGAGCGACTCTGATCTCATCCGGAGATTGAGGCTAGCAGCTTGCCGTACGCCGCGCGCGCGTACGGAGCCGTCCGCCGTGGGTTGCGATTAACTTCCTAGCTGCAGCCGGACGGTCTTGCCTGACGTAGCCGGCCTGTTCCCAGCTACGCCAAATGATCGCCGTCGTGAACTCCGCGCCGGCGAGCGTGACTTGGTCGTCACCGCTGCTGGCGGCCTCCCGGGCGAGGTCATGAAGAACTGGCGTGTCAAAGCGCCGAACACATTCGATCGCGAATTCGGCTTCTCACGCATGGGCTACGAGATCGCCTGGGGTGCGGCGATGGCCGATGTAGCATCCAGACAGTAATTCGAGGTCGATTGCGTAGGGGACTATGCGCGGCTTTCTATTCCGAACACCGTGCCGGCGTCGTTCAAGCACTTGATAAACGATCCTGACACTCCACCGGCGGTTGGCAACACATCTGCGGCCTCCAGAGGCCCACCATAAGTCAATAAAATCAAACGCTATGGACGGCGGTTCGCCTGCCTTGACTTGGCTAGCCAAGTGCAACAATGCCTCTAAATCATTGAAAGATAACGATAATGGTGGGCCCGGAGGATGTGCTAGAAACGTCGATTTGATTGGGTTTTTCGTGGGCCAAAATCAGAAGTATTCCCGTATCGTTCCGTAAGGTTCCGCGATGCTCTCACCATCGAATTGGCTGTGCCCTGCTTATATTAGTCCAGCAGCAGCCCAACTTCGAAGGTCCGGCATAGCCTCCGCGTGTGTCGGCTGAGCGCACATCTTAGATCACGCGCGGCCTCCGGGCTCGGCTCGGCCCTGCAACGGCGAATCTAGGACGATCCGCGCTGCTGTAACGTCGCACGCCCATAGGAATCGAGGACACGGGTGATGCTGCCAATCAGCAGGTCATGCGCGACGGGCTCGATCCGACCCGCCGCAACCTCGGCATCGAGTTGCCCCAGATACTGGCTGATCAAAGAGCGGGGAATGTCCCTGTCGCCCAGAAAATCCAGCAGCGTCTGTGTCGCGTGCTGTGCGTCGGGCGTCGGCCAGTAGTAACGGATGCGGTCGCTGAAGGAGAAGTGCCGCTGCACGCGCTGCTCGTCCGGCGTACCCGGATAGTATTTCTGCCAATTGTCCGGCGAGGCAAGCATGACGCGCTCCATCGCCGCCGGTAGGCTTTCACGGGACGGGTCTGGCGCAAGCACGTCGGCGATGTGGCTCAGCCCGTACAACGCCTCGCGCAGCGCGAAGGTGAGCCAGGGTCCAACCTTGAGGATGGCGAAGCCGTCGCGCACCAGAGCCCCAAGGGCCTCGTTTGGCTGGTAGTCGGTCGAATGCGCCTCGAAGACGAATTGCGGCATGCGCCCGAGCACGGCGACCAGCTGCGTCGCCTTCCGCGGCGCGTAGGCGATGATCTCGGCATTACCGAATTCGACGCCCGGCTGGACGACGACGCCGACCGCACGCGCAAAGGCAGCATCGAGGCCAGCGCGCGAAAATGCCTGTCGGTGGATCTCGACGGTGCGCAGGGCGTCATCGGGTTCGGTGACATGCATATGGTCGAGCGCTTCGAGCGCGCCGCCCGGCACCGGAACTTCGGTGCCGATGATGTAGACCGGTTTCTCGCCGCCAATGCGTTCGACCGCCGCCTCGGCGACGGCCGCAAGCGCCGCGGCGCGTGCAGCGATGGTCTCGTCGGCAAGCGCGGCTGGATCGTCGGCGCAAGCCATGCTGGTGTCGAGATGCAGCTTTGTGAAGCCGGCGCAGGCATAGGCGTCGATCATCGCCTTCGCCTTCGTCATCGCCTCGGCGGAAGGAAGATGCTTCCACGGATTGGGACCGAGATGGTCGCCGCCGAGGATCAGGCGATCGAGCGGAAAGCCGGCCCTTTGCGCGTGGCCCTCGACGAAGCTGCGGAAGCCGGCGGGCGTCATGCCGGTGTAGCCGCCTTCGTGATTGACCTGGTTGCAGGTCGCCTCGATCAGCACATCGGAACCGCGCGACGCGCCGTGGCGGAGCGCGGCCTCGATCACCAGCGGATGCGCCGAACAGATCGAGGCGATGCCGCCTTTCTCACCCGCGGCGCGCTTCACCGCGATGCTGGCAAATCTCTGCATCGCGGCCCTCACGGCCGGCCCCTCCCGGCGGTGGTTGCGAAAGCCTCAACCTCGGCCAGCGGAAAGATACCTTCCATTGGCCCCTTGCGAGTAACGGCTAGCGCGCCACACGCATTGGCGATCATGAGCGCCTGGGCGGGTGCCGCACCACGAAGCCAGAATGAGACGAAGGCAGCGCCGAAACAGTCACCGGCGCCGGTCGGATCGACCTCGTTGATGGCAAAGCCCGGCAAGGCCACCGTGCCGTGACGGTCGTGGAAGGCGGCGCCGTCGGCGCCCTTCTTGAAGACGACGCAGGAAACGCCGCGCTGCAGGAGGTCGTCGACCGCGCCCTTTTCGTCGCCGGCCGACGAAAACAGGAACAGTTCGTTGCCGCTCGGCAGGAAGACATCGGTTTGCTTGAGCACTTGGTCGAGCGCTTCGCGCATGCCGGAGGCCTGCATGATCTCGCGGCGAATGTTGGGGTCGAAGGACACCGTCCCGCCCTTGGCCTTCACCGTTTGGATCGCCGACAACGCGACGTCGGTGGCGCGGTCGGAGAACAGTGACGAGCCCATGATATGGACATGGTCGGCGCCGGCCAGCATGCTTGTAGCAGCGGCATCGATCCCGACCAGGCCGGCGGCGCTGTTGCGGATGTTGAAGACAAAGTGCCGGCTGCCATCCGCCCGGTAGGTGACGAAGGCGGTGCCCGTCGCGTAGTCCTTGTGAACCGCGATCGCCGACACGTCAGCTCCCAGGGTCCGCAGCCGCTCGATGTTCAACTGGCCGAAATCGTCCTCGCCGACCGCGCCGATCAGGCCGGCGGGTTGGCCGAGCGCTGCGGCTTGGCCGATGAAGATGGCGGGCGCGCCGGACGGATAAGGCCCCAGCAGCGGGCCCGGTTCGAGAAAGCTCTGGCCGATACGCTCGGCCATGATCTCGACGAGGATCTCGCCGGCTGAGACCAGCTTCTTCATCGCGGAATTCCTCCCGGCGTTTCGCTCCAGTCCGACTGCGGACTTCGGTCGCGCACAATTGTGCCTGGCGGCAATCGACATCCAGAGTCAATACGGCTTGCACTTTTTGCGCCAATTAATAAACTTACGCGTGGAATAATTTTATTATACGCGTTAAAACAGCTACAGTTTTCTGTAAAATTTTGCCTTGCGGTTGCACGCCGGCGCACCGTAAGAAGGTGCCGGACAGCACAAGGAACGAGGTTTCCGGAAGGCGGGGAATCGCTGGCGATGAAGCACAAGACGATGGAGGATTTCGCCCGCTCCTGTGGCGTCTCCAGGCCGACCTTGTCGAAATATTTCGACGATCCGACCAGCGTCAAGCCGGCGACGCGAAAGCGCATCGAGGAAGCGCTGCGCTCGTCCGACTACCAGCCCAATTTGTTCGCGCGCAACCTCAACCGCAAGCGTACCCGCAGCATCGGCATCATGGTGCCGACGGTGGCCGATCCCTTCTATTCGGAGATGGTCAGCCGCATAGAACTCAGGCTGCGCGACGAGGGCTACTGGCCGATCGTGATCTCCTCGCACGGCTCGCGCGAACTCGAAGTGGAGGCAACGCGAACGATCCTGTCGCTGAAAGTCTCCGGCGCGCTGATCGCACCGCTCGGCGTGCGCTCGGACCACCGCACGCTGGAAAAGCTGACGCAGGCGATCCCGGTCGTCTATTTCGACACCTATCTCGAAGGCCGGACGCCGTTCGTCGGCAACAACAACGCACAGAGCGTCTCGACCATCGTCGATTATCTTTGCCGGTCCGGCGCCGCCCCGGTCTATTTCGACATCCCGCATGTCAACCACAACTCGCCGGAACGGCTGGAGAGCTATGTCGCCTCGATGAAGCGGCTCGGGCATGAGCCGGTCGTCATCGGCAACACCGAGGACTACACTTGGGATTTCGAACGGATCGGCTACGAGCAGACGGAAACGATGCTCGACAATGGCGGCCTGGCGGGAAAGACCATCCTGTGCAACAACGACCGCTTGGCCTTTGGCGTGATGGCCGCCGCCTATGCGCGCGGACTCAAGATCGGCCGCAAGGGCGATTGCGACCTGCGGGTAGCCGCCCATGACGATCATCCACTCAGCCGCTACACCTGCCCCGGTCTCACCACCATGGCGCAGGACTTCGCCTCGATGGCCGGGCGCAGCGTCGAGATGCTGCTGGCGGTGCTTGAGGAGGACGACACGGCGGTCGCACCCAAAGTCAGTCTCGATGCGACGCTGGTGATGCGTCAGTCGGCCTGATCTTTCCCAAAAGCCGAATCGAAGCCGCGCCATGCGGCGACCGCAGCGCCAACGGCCTGTCGCGCTGCCGTGCCATGGCGGCCCATGGAAACAAAACCATGGATCTGGCCTGGCCAACGCCGCAGCACGACCGGCACACCGTCATCTTGCAGACGCCCGGCGTAGGCCTCGCCTTCATCAGCGAGGATGTCGTGACCGGCGATGGCGACGAAGGCTGGCGCCGCGCCGGCGAGGCTCTCCGCCCTGAGTGGCGAGGCGCGCCAGTCGTCGATGTCGGCGGCATAGCGGACATAGTGATCGCGAAACCAGGCCATGGTCGAGGCGGTCAGGCCAAAACCTTCGGCGAAGCGGCTATAGCTGTCCGCCGTCTGCGCGGCATCAGTGTTGGGATAGAACAGCAGCTGCGCGGTCAACGGAATAGGATCGCCCCGCGCGAGAAGACTAAGCACCGTGGCGAGATTGCCGCCGGCGCTGTCGCCCGCAACGGCAATGCGCCGAGCGTCGATGCCGAGATCGCCAGGTGCCTCTTGTATGAAGGAGAGCACGGCGCGGCAATCCTCGACCGCGGCCGGGAATTTGTGCTCCGGCGCCAGCCGGTAGGCGGGCGAAACGACGACGCAAGCCGCCATATTGGCGAACCAGCGGCAGATCTCGTCATGGGAATCGAGATTGCCGATCACCCAGCCGCCGCCATGCAGGTAAAGCAGCGCCGGGGCAGTTGCATCATGCGCGTCCTGCCCGCGATAGATCCTGAGCGTCAGCGAACCGCCGGGTCCAAGGATGGCGCGCTCAGTGACCGAAGCCACCGGCTCGCGCTCACCCTGCTGGTCCGGAAGGCCCTCTTCGTAGGCACGGCGTGCCTGTTGCGGTGTACCGGTCTCGAATGGCAAGGCGTCGGCCTGCCGGCCGAGCTCGAGCACATGCCGGGCTTCCGGGTCGAGAGGGGACAGGGACGGCGCTGAAGGCGATGTTATCATGGATCTCCCTCCCGGTCAGGCAAGCAGACCTGCCGCCTCGTCCTCGCCGAGCAGCGGCGGCTGGTCGACAGTCCCATTGACGGCAATTGAGCCGCGGCTTTCGCCCGAAGCCAGGATCGCCTCCATGATCTCCAGAACATGCAGCGCCAGATCGCCGGAGGCGCGGGGCTTGCGCCCATCGGCCAGCGCCCGCGCAAGATCGGCGACGCCTAGCATGCGGTAGTTGGCGCGGTCGGGTGCGACATAGGGCCAGTTGCGCGCACCGTAGAGTTCGGCCTCGCTGGCGAAATCGGCCCAGTCGTCGCCGCGCGCCGAGAGCGAAACTGTGCCGCCGAATGTGTCCGGATCGGGCAATCGCAGCGAGCCTTCGGTGCCGTGCAGTTCGATCGGATGGTTGGAGTGCTTGAACACGTCCCAGGACGCGCCGAAGGTGATGGTGGCGCCAGAGCGGAACTCCAGCAGGGACAGGATGGTGGTCGGCGTGGCGACCTTGAAGCTGGTGTTCTTGTAAGGACCTTCGGCTGATATCAGCCGTTCCTCCTGGCCGCGCGTCGCCATCGCCATGACGCGCTCGACCGGGCCGAGCAGGTTGACCAGCATCGTCAGGTAGTAAGGGCCCATGTCGAAGACCGGGCCGCCGCCTGGCTGATAGTAGAATTGCGGATTGGGATGCCAGTGCTCCATGCCGCGCCCCATCATGAAGGCGGTGCCGGTCACAGCGCGGCCGATCGCACCCTCATCCATCAGCCGGCGCGCCCGCCGTCCGGCAGCGCCGAGGAAGGTGTCGGGAGCCGAGCCGAGCTGCAACCCGCGCGCCCTCGCCTCCTCGACCAGCCGGCGGCCGTCGGCGGCCGATGTCGCCAAAGGCTTTTCGGTAAAGACGTGCTTTCCCGCCGAAAGCGCCGAAAGCGAAATGTCGAAATGCGCCGCCGGTATCGTCAAATTGAGAACAAGATCGATGTCCGGGTCGGCCAGCAGCGCGTCGACGCCGAGTGCGCGGATGCCATACTCCCTGGCGCGCAGCGCAGCCATATCGGCCGAAATGTCGGCGCAGGCGCTGAGCTCTACCCCGCCGAACAGAGCCGCATTGCGCAAATAGGTCATCGAGATGTTGCCGCATCCGATGACGCCGACGCCGAGCTTTGTCTTTGATTTTCTGTGCATTTCAGATCGCACCTCTAACGCGGTCATGGCCTGGCTACAGCAAGGTTCATAGTCGAAAGCCGCTATATAACATTTTAAATATTGACGCGCGTAAAATTTTTATAGAGCATGTGAAAACGCTGGCGCAGCATTGGAGGCCGCCAGCCTTGAGGAGGAGAACATGACTGACATGAAAAACGGCCAACGGCCGATGCGAATCCCGTGGGTCATGCGCGCACTGGATCTTTCCGTCGCGCTAGGAACCGAGACGGGTTCAGGCATAGATCACCTTGGCCCTGATCCTATCAAGCTGGCTGCGTATTGGACCGGGCAGGCCATCGTCGGTGATCACCACATCGACGGCCGACAGCGAAAATGCCTTGGAGGTCCCGCTGACGCCCCATTTGCTCGAATCGGCGAGGAGGACAACGCGCCGGGCCATGCGAACGAGGTTTCGCTTCGTTCGCGCCATGTCTTCGTTCACGTCGACCACATCCAGTGACGAGTCTATCGCATGCGCTCCAACAAAGACCTGATGCGCCACCAAGCCGCCGAGAGCCGTATCGGCATCGGTGATCAGTGTGCTCACCGTGTCGGGATAGACCCGGCCGCCGATCATATGAACGTCGAGCCCGGGACGATGCATAAGGTGCTGCACGATATTCATGGCCGTGGCCGCGACCACGACATTGCTGAGCGGCGGTAACTGCATGGCAAGCTGCATCAATGTCGAGCCGCCGTCGAAGATGACCGATTGGTTGTCCTCGAAGAGGTCTACCGCCGCCCGGGCGATGCGCTTCTTTGCGTCGAGGTTCGCTTGCATCCGCCGGGCGAACGCGGCCGTAGTCGAATCGGTGGTACGGGTCACCGCCCCTCCACGGGTCTTGGTCAGTAGTCCCTTTCGGTCCAGTATCTCGAGGTCGGAGCGCACCGTGACTTCCGACACGCCAAACCCGTCTGACAGGTCCTTCGTGCGAACCTGTCCGCTGCGTTGCACCTCACCCAGGATCGATTGGCGTCTCTGCTCCGACAACATTGCCCTGCCCTTGCCTCCCTGCGCCAGGCAACCGCTCTGGCCTCGGCTCACCTTAGCAAAAATACGCAAATTCGAAAGCTTTCGAAAGATTGTTTTTTTTATTTCTTTCGGAAACACTGGGTCCAGGATTTTGAAATCAAACGATTGGGGAATTTTGCACTCATGAGCCTAGGAACCAAGGTGCGTCTTGCGCGCCTCTTCTCGCATCCATCGGGGAACCTTTTTGGCGGCGCCGTCGACCACTTCGTCGGCTATGGTGACGTGCGCAAAGGCGGCCTTGCCGACCTGCCGGGTGCGCTTGCCCGCGTCATGGCGGGCAGACCCGACTACGTCAGCATCCAGCCTGGCACCGCGCGCCATCTGTGGCCGCAATATGCGGGCAAGGCTTCCCTGGTGATTCAGGCGGGCTGCTTCACTCCGGACGATCGCATCAGCGAGTTGATCGCAACGCCCGAGGATGCGGTGCGCGCCGGGGCCGATGCGTTGGCCGTGGCCATTCCGGTGCGCGGCGCGACCGAGGGCAAATACATACGCTGGCTCACCGATTCGGTAAACGCGGCGGCGCGCTACGGCATGCCTGTGGTGGCGCATATCTACCCACGCGATTTCACCGACGGAGCAAGAATCGTCTTCACCCCCGACGAGATCGCCTATGCGGCGCGCATCGGCTACGAGTCCGGCGTCGACGTGATCAAGATCGGCTACACGGGCGATTTCGAGTCGTTCCGAGAGACCGTCCGGACCTGCCCGGTGCCGGTTGTGATCGCGGGTGGTCCGAAAACCGATACGCTGCTCGGCGCGCTTAAGCAGACGGCGGACGCCATCCGTGCCGGCGCACGCGGTGCCGTGGTAGGCCGCAATCTTTGGGGGCATGGCGATCCGGAGAAGGCTGCGCTTGCCTTTCGGGGCGTCATCCATGACGGCCTTTCGGCGCAAGACGCCCTGGCAAAGGCGGGTGCCTGAACGATGCCCACCTTCCCTTCAATCCTCGGCTTCGGCGCTATTGCGATCGACGACATCGTCTATGTCGATCAGCCGTTGTCGGCGGGCAAGGGGAAGGTTCTGCATAGTGCCCGGTCTTTCGGGGGAAATGTCGCGACGGCGCTAGCCGCCGTCGCGCGGCTCGGCGGAAGCGCCGGGTTCGTCGGATGGCTGGGCAGCGCCGCTGACGACGCCGTGCTGCGCGATCTCGTTGCGAGCGGTGTTGAAACCGAATTCGCGCCGCGCCACCCGGACGCGCGCCCGGTGCGCTCGCGCATTACCGTCGGCTCGGACGGGGAACGGTTCATCGCGTATGACGACGACGCGATGCTGGGCACCGCGTCGGACTTCCCGGACGAGGTCCTCAGCCGCGCGACTGTCCTGATCGTTGATAGCTACGCGATCCGGTCGCTGGATGTCGTGGCTCGCGCTCGCGATCTCGGCCTTGCGATCCTCGGCGATATCGAATGGAGCTGCGGCCCAGCCACGGAGCGGCTGATCGCGCTCTGCGACCATCTCATTCTTCCCCTCGGCTTTGCACGGACTGCCACAGGGCGCCGATCGCCCGCCGAGATGCTCGATGCATTGTGGTCGCCGTCGCGGTCCGCCGTGGTTCTGACCGATGGCGGCAGGGGCGTGTACTATCGCGGGCGTGAAGAGACAGGTCTCTGGCATCTGCCCCCGCACCGGGTTGTGGTCGTCGACTCGACCGGCGCGGGTGACTGCTTTCATGGCGCCTACGCGCATGCGTTGATGCGCGGAGCCGACACCGCAGGCCGGGTGGCATTCGCGGCCGCGGCGGCGGCCCTCTCGATAACGGGGCGTGGCGGGCGCGAGGCGCTTCCGACCGACGATCAGGTCACGGAACTCCTGGCATCGACGAACGCGCCGCCAGCAGTCGAACTGAAAAATGCGTACGTCGATACTGGAACATAGCCTGAAACTATCCGAAGAAACATTTCGCAGGTGAACATAAGCCGAGGAAAATTATAAGAATCATTGGCTTATACTTGTGGAGGGAGGAAGATGGCAGAAGTCATTCTTGAGAATATCTGCAAAACTTACGGGAACAATTTTCGCGCAATCGACCAATTGAACCTATCGGTCGAGGACGGCGAGTTCTTGATCCTCGTCGGGCCGTCCGGCTGCGGCAAATCCACCGCGTTGCGAATGATCGCGGGATTGGAGGACATCACAAGCGGCAGCCTTCGGATCGGCGGAGTCGACGTCGTCGACATGCCGCCCAAGGACCGCGACATCGCGATGGTCTTCCAGAGCTACGCGCTCTACCCGCATATGACGGTGTTCGAAAACATCGCCTTTTCGATGCGGCTGGCAGGCAAGCCGAAGGCCGAGCGCAAGAAGCGCGTGGACGAGATCGCCAAAACCCTTCAACTGACGTCTTTGCTGGACAGCAAACCCGCGAACCTGTCAGGCGGACAGCGCCAACGGGTTGCCATGGGCCGCGCCATGGTGCGCGAGCCGGCCGCCTTTCTCATGGACGAACCCCTTTCCAACCTGGATGCTAAACTGCGTGTTCAAATGCGCGCCGAAATCACCAGCCTGCAAAAGCAGCTCGGCGTAACGACCATATACGTGACCCACGACCAAATCGAAGCGATGACGATGGGCGACAGGGTCGCGGTGTTGAAGGGCGGCGTGCTGCAGCAGGTCGACACACCCAAGAGACTGTATGAGTCGCCGGTGAATGCCTTCGTCGCCGGCTTCATCGGTTCTCCGTCGATGAACCTTTTCGAAGCGACCCTAAAGGGCGGCGAGCTCGGTTTTCGCGACTTCGCCATCCGATTGCAGGATGCAGCTTTCGTCGGCAGGCCCGCTCTGAGGTCCTATGAGGGGCGCAAGATCGTGTTCGGCATACGGCCCGAGGATCTTTATGACAGCAGCCTCGAATCCGGCCGCAATTATCAGACGATACCCGCAAATGTGACTTCGATCGAAGAGCTCGGCTCTGAACATATCGTCCACCTGAACATCGACGCGGTCCGGGTGGACTCCGGCGATCCGGACGCAGCGGAGGATTTTGGCCTGGCATCGAACGCGGTGGCGAGATTCGAACCGGCGAGCGCCATCCACTCCGACTCGGAAATCCGGTTGGCCGTCGATGAGGCCAAGTTCCACTTCTTCGATCCCGAGACGCATCTAGCGATCTGAAGATCTGCAGCAGACCGCAGGCGAGAGGGAGGCGCCTGCGAAAGATACTCGCAAGAAGGCTTCTGAATAAACCAGACGATCGTCCGCATTGTGCGGTCGATCTTGTAGAAGGAGGAGAAAATGATGTTTCGGATGCAATCCGCGATGCTGAAAATAGCCGCGGCCGCATGGTTGCTTGGCGCAACCAGCGCCATGGCGGACACGACGCTGGAATTCACCCAATGGTGGGAGCCTGAATTGCCGGCTGGCTCGCTCAGGGCAATCATGGATGACTTCGAGGCCGCAAACCCCGGAATCAAGGTGACATTCGTCAGCGGCCCCTACGCGACCACGCGAGACCAGATCTCGGTGGGTGCCGCAACCGGAACGCTCAGCGACGTCGTCGGTCTCGACGGCGCCTGGGTGAACAATCTGAATGCGCAGAACGCACTCGCCGACATGAATCCGATGATGGATGCGAGTGGTTTCGACAAGAGCCAGGTCGCGGACATCATCAAGGTGGACGGCAAGGCGGTGATGTTTCCCGTGGCTTCCTTCGTTTATCCGGTCTTCGTGAATTTGGACCTCGCCGCCCAGGCAGGCGTGACCAAGCTGCCATCGACCCGTGCGGAGTTTCTCGAAGCCGCCAAGAAGATGACCCACGCCGACAAGAACCAGTATGGCTGGGTGTTGCCCCTGTCGCTGCAAACGCCATCCGGGGTCCAGAACGACATGATGTCTTGGGTTTGGGCGTCGGGTCAGTCGATGATGGCGAACGGCAAGCCCGCTCTCGAGGGCAAGCCGGTGGTGGATATGCTCACCTTCGTCAAATCACTCAACGACGCCGGCACCATCTCGCCCGGAATCGCCACCAAGACCGAGCAGGAAAAGGTCGAGGAATTCGTCAACGACCGCGTCGGGATGATGATCGACTCGCTCGCGCATGTGAACCTCATCCGCAAACGCAACCCCAAGCTGAACTTCGACCTCATCCCGGTCCCGGTCGTAGAAAACTATACCGGCAAGCGCGGCCTTCCCTATGCCTCCTGGGGCATCGGCATCTCTGCTGCCTCGAAACATCAGGAGGAAGCCTGGAAACTCGTCCAATATCTAATGAGTGAAAAGGTGAACGCCAAGCTGGTGTCGCTTGCAAACGCCTTCCCGGGCAACGTCAACGCCAAACCCGATTTCGTGACCTCGGACAAAGCTTTCGGCAAGGCTTTCGAAATCTTCAAGACCGGTTATCTCGCCAATGAGTTCACGGGCCTGCCGGTGGCTGAAGACCTGATGACCCAGTTCGACGTTCAAGCCCAGAAGATGCTCGCCGGCGAGCAGTCTCCGGAACAAGCTGCAGCCACCGCTCAGAAGGGCTGGATGGCGAAATTCTGATCGGCCTGTTTCTTCGTTTTCGATCTTCGACCGGGGGGCCTGACTTCGGGCAGGCCTCCCGGCAACAACGGATCGGCAATGTGAGACGGACCTGTTTCCGAAGCCCCTTCTCTTGAAGGCGTATCCCAAGGTTGGCATATGACCCGGCAGAAGCGCTCCCGCCACCATAGACTGAAACGAGCGGTCGCACCGTATCTCTACCTGTCGCCCTCGCTCCTCATAATCGGCCTGCTGATGCTGCTGCCGATGGTGACGGTGATTGGCTATTCGTTCCAGAACAGCGCAGTGCTGCGTCGCGACCCGTCTTTTGCCGGACTGAAACACTACCAAGCGATTTTTAACGATCCGGTGTTCTGGGCTTCGCTGTGGCACACGCTCTACTTCACATGCATGAGTGTGGTTTTCCACATGACCATCGGCATGATCTTCGCGCTCATGCTGAACAGCGAGCGCATCAATCCGACGCTGCGCAATATTCTACGCGTGCTCTACATACTGCCCTGGCTGTTCACCGCAGTGATTATCGCCGTGATCTGGCGCCTCCTGCTTGAGCCGAACGGTGTCGTGAATAGCATTCTCATGCAAATCGGCATCATCGGTTCCAAGGTCGAATGGTTTTCCTCGCCCGAGACCGCGCTGCACGCCGTCACCTTCGCCAACATCTGGGCGGGCTATCCGCTTTTCATGGTCAGCCTCCTCGCAGGCCTGCAGGGCATTCCCAAGGATTTCTACGAGGCCGCCGATATCGACGGGGCGAAGGCCTACCAGAAACTGATCTTCATCACGATCCCGCAGCTGATGCCGATCATCATCAGCATCTCGCTGCTCGACTTCATCTGGACCATGCAGGTCTTTCCATTGATCTGGATAACGACGGGCGGCGGTCCGATTTACTCGACCGAGGTCCTCAGCACCTACACGTACAAGCTGGCGTTTTCGAGCTACAACCTGTCGCAGGCGTCGGCGAGCGCCGTGGTCATCCTGCTGATCTCCCTCGGCCTGACGCTGTTCTACATCCGCTATCAAAAGGCTCGGTAGTCACCATGAGGAAAAGGCACTCGCCGAAAGACAGGCTGATCACCGTCGCGCTGCATGTCGCGCTTGCTGCAGGGCTCTTTTTCGCGGCCTTCCCGATCTACTGGATGCTGAGCAGCTCGTTCAAGTCGAATACCGAAATCTTTGCCCTGCCACCAACCGTCCTGCCGAAGGCCTTCACGCTGGAAGCGTATGCGGCCATCCTTGGCGACCCGGTAAAGCTGCGCTTCTTCTTCAACAGCTACTTCGTGGCCGGGGCGGTGACCGTGCTGACGGTGCTGATCGCCTTGCTGGCGGCCTATGGGTTCAGCCGTTTCAATTTCCGCGGCAAGAGCAGCCTCAACACACTCATCATCAGCACGCAGACGATCCCGCCGATCACGCTTTTGATCCCCTTCTTCGGGCTTGTCGTCTCGTATGGCATCTTCGACACCTACGTCGCACTGATCCTGACTTACCTGGTATTTACGCTGCCCTACGCGATCCTGCTGATGACGGGATATCTGAACACCTTGCCTCGCGATCTCGATGAAGCGGTGGCTGTCGACGGCGGCAGCAGCTGGACCGCACTCTGGCGGGTGATCGTCCCGATTTCACTGCCTGGTATCGTGGCGACGTCGGTCTACACCTTCCTGTTGTGCTGGAACGAATTTCTGTTTGCGCTGACGCTCACGAAGTCAACGTCCATGCGCACCGTCCCGATCGGCATCCAGCTGTTGATGGGGCAGCACGCCTTCGAATGGAACCAGATGATGGCGATGAGTGTGCTCGGCTCGCTACCGCTCTTGCTCATCTACCTCGTTGCCCAGAGGTTCTTCCTCGCCGGCATGACCGCGGGCTCGGTCAAGTAGGATGTCCCTTCCACGGAGAACTGATGGAGTAGGCCGCGCATCGAAATCGATGGATTGGACCTTCTCCGCTGGCAGCCGATATCGCCGCGGCCACGGGCGTCGTCACAGCGCCGCTGATCGTGCTGATGCTGTTCTTCCAGCGCCACATCATCGAAGGGCCTTCGCAGGTGGAATCAAGGAATGAAAGGATGAACGTGAAAGACCTCAAAGTCGGCTGCCAGACCTTCACCTGGGAAATGCTCGGAGACCGTTTTGCCGGCGGCCCCGACGACCTGCTCAAAGCGATCGCCGATGGCGGCTATGCCGGCATCGAGATCACCGACACGATGATCGGCCGCTATGCCGGCAAGCCGGCGGAGTTCGCTGCGGCGCTGAAGACATCCGGCCTGACGCTGGTCTCCTTCGCGTTCGGTTCAGACAGCGGCTTCACACTCAAGGAGAAGATCGGCGCCGACCTCGAGACCGCCAAGCGCTGGATCGATTTCGCCGCCGCCTTTCCGGGCGCGATGGTGTCCATGGGCTCGGCCACCGTCGTGTCGGACGGTCCGCGCGACGACAAGTTCGCCATTGCGGCCGCGGTCTACAACAAGGCTGGTGAACTCGGCCGCAAGGCCGGCGTCCAGGTCGCGGTGCATCCGAGCTCGCACCACAACACGATGCTCTACGACCGCGCCGATTACGACCGCATCTTCGGGCTGCTCGATGCCTCGCTGGTCGGCTGGGTGCCGGACACCGGGCACATTTTGCGCGGCCACAAGGACATGGCCGACACGCTCACCACCTATCGCGATCGCATCCGCTACGTGCACCTGAAGGATGTCGATGCGAGCGGCACCTGGGCGATGCTCGGCAAGGGCGTCTGCGACACGGCGAAAGTGATAGAGATCACTAGCGCGGCGCCCAACTTCAACGGCTGGCTGGTGCTGGAGGAGGAATCCGAAACCGCCGCCGCCGATCCGGCCGGAGCGGTCAAGACCAACCGCCAGACCATGCGCGGCTACGGAGCCTGAGACAATGATCCGCAAGAAAGACCGTCGTCTTCGTGTCGGTGTGCTCGGCTGCGGGCCGATCGCGCAATTCGCGCATCTGGAATCCTGCGTGAAGGCGAGCAATGCCGATCTCTACGCGATCTGCGACGCAGCACCCGATCTGCTCGCGCGTATGGGCGCGACCTACGAGCCGCAGAAGATGTATGGCGACTATGACGCGATGCTCGCCGACCCTGCGCTGGAAGCGGTGATCGTCGCCACCTCGGATGCCTATCACGTGCCGATGTCGATCAAGGCGCTGGAAGCCGGCAAGCACGTTCTCTGCGAAAAGCCGATCGGCGTCTCGGTCGAGGAAGGCCAGAAGCTTGCCGACGCGGTCAAGCGCTCCGGCAAGGTGCTTCAGGTCGGCCACATGAAGCGCTTCGACCCGGCTCTCGAAGCGGCGCGTGACTTCGTCCGCGATGAGATGGGCGACATCCTTGGGCTGAAGGCCTGGTATTGCGATTCCACCCATCGCTACACCAACACCGACGCGATCCAACCTCTGCCCATCACCAGCAAACTGGCGAGGAAGCCGGCCGGCAATCCGAAGGCCGATCTCAGGCAATATTTCATGCTGGCGCATGGCTCGCATCTCGTCGACACGGCGCGCTTCTTGTGCGGTGAGATCACCGCTGTGCGAGCCCGCCTCAACGAGAAATTCGGCGCCTATTGCTGGTTCGTCGAGACCGAGTTCGCCAATGGCGCGCTCGGCCATCTCGACCTCACGGTTGCCGTGCGCATGGACTGGCATGAAGGTTTCCAGCTCTATGGCGAAAACGGCTCGGTGATCGCGAAGACCTTCAATCCCTGGTACTTCCGGGCGAGTGAAGTCGACATTTTTCACGAGAAGGACGCCACCTCGCGAAAGCCGCTCGGCGCTGACGGCCATTTCTTCCGCCGCCAGCTCGAAAGCCTCGCTGAGACGGTGCTCGACGGCAAGCCGATGCGCGGCGCCAATGTTGACGACGGGCTCGCCTCGATCCGCGCCATGGTGGCGATCGCGCGCTCGGTCGAGAGCGGCGAACGCGTCGAGATCGCCAGCGTGACGGGAGCGGTCTGATGCAGATCGGGGTGTTCGCCAAGACCTTCCCGGGCAGCGAGCCGGCAGGCGTGCTGGCCGCGGTGCGCAACGCGGGATTTGCCGTCACCCAGTTCAACCTTGCCTGTGCCGGCCTTCCGTCGATGCCGGATGCGGTGCCGGATGACGCCATCAGCACTATTGCGGCTGCGTCCGGTGCCTCCGGCGTCGCTTTGGCGGGGCTGTCGGGCACCTACAACATGGCGCATCCGGACAAGGCAGTGCGCGACGACGGCCTGCGTCGTCTTGGCGCGGTCATCGAGGCAGCGGCAGCGCTTTCGGTTCCACTCGTCACGCTCTGCACCGGAACGCGCAATCGTGACGACCAATGGGCGCACCATCCTGACAATGCCGATCCCTCGGCATGGACCGACATGGCGGTCGAGATGGAAAAGGCGCTCGAACTCGCCGAGCGTCACGGTGTCGATCTTGGGATCGAGCCCGAACAGGCCAACCTCGTCACCTCCGCCCCTGACGCGATGCGGCTCATCGCCGAGATGGGTTCGAAGCGGCTGCGCATCGTGCTCGATCCGGCAAACCTGTTCGAACAGGCGGATGCCGCGCAGGCGCGCGCCATGGTTGCGGCTGCAGTCGAGCGCACGGCAAGCCATGTCGCCATGGCCCATGCCAAGGACCGTTTCGCCGACGGCCGCTTTGCCACCGCCGGGCAAGGCGTCGTCGACTTCGCCGACTTCATCGCCCGGCTGAAGGCGACAGGTTTCGAGGGGCCGTTGGTGACGCATGGGCTTTCGGCCGGGGAAGCGCCCGGCGTCGCCCGTTTCCTCAAGGGGCTGCTGTGATGGCGCGCCCGACGATCCTGCTCCGCGATGGCGCCGCGCTTCGGGTTTCCGATACGGGCGACGGGCTGGCGGTCGTCTTTCAGCACGGGCTGGGTGGCGGCGAGGCGCAGGTTGCGCAGACCTTCCCCACAGGCTTTCGTCGCATCACGCTCGAATGCCGCGGCCATGGCGGCTCCGGCCTTGGCGAGCGCCGGCCATTTTCGTTCGAGATGTTCGCCGACGATGTGCTCGCGGCCGCCGACCAGGCCGGCCTCGATCGCTTCGTTGCCGGCGGCGTCTCGATGGGTGCCGCGATCGCGCTCCGCCTCGCCTGCCGCCATCCCGACCGCGTCGCCGCGCTGGTGCTGGTGCGGCCGGCGTGGACGTTCACGGCAGCACCGGTGAACATGCAGCCTATAACCGAGGTCGCCGAACTCATCCTCGACCGTGGCGCCGAGAGCGCGCGGAGTATCTTCGCGCAATCCGAGACGGCGACGCGGCTTTACCGCGAGGCGCCCGACAACCTGTCCTCGCTGTTCGGCTATTTCGACCGGCCGGACGCCCACGCCTTTGCGCAGGTGCTCGCCAACATCGCCGCCGACGGGCCCGGGATTTCCGAGCGCGACGCCGCCGCCCTGCGCATCCCGACGCTGGCCATTGGCAACGCCAGCGACGCGGTCCACCCGCTGTCGGCCGCCTATAGGCTCGCCGCAGTCATCCCCAATGCGATCTTCGCCGAGATCACCCCCAAGGCGCTCGACAGCGCCAGGCATTTCACCGAATTACACGCCGAGATCTCGGCCTTCCTTCACGCCCACTCGAACGTCCGGAGCCTCATTCCGTCATGACCAGCAAATCTCTCTCAGGCCCCGCCGCGATAGCCGCTCTGCCGCGCAACCGGCTGCTCGGCGAATTCTCGCTGTGGTCGGCCGATCTCGCCAACATGGAGCGCGACCTGAAGCGCATCGAGGCCCATGCCGATCTGCATCACGTCGACGTCGCCGACGCCCGCTTCACCCCCGGCTTGCTGTTCTTCCCGGATCTGGTGGCGCGCATCGCCAAGCTGACGGCGAAGCCGATCCATGTGCATCTGATGGTCGAGGCCGAAATCGTCGAGGCGCAGACGCGGCAGTTCATCGAGGCCGGCGCCGACCTCATCACCATCCATGCCGAGAATGGCGAGGCGGGCTTGCGCGCCGTCAAGCTGGCGCATAAGCTCGGCGCCGAGGCCGGCGTCGTGCTCAGGCTGGAGACGCCGGTCGCGGCAATCGTGCCTTTCCTGCCCGAGGTCGCGTTCGTCACGCTTCTCGGCACCTTGATCGGCGTCAAGGGCCAGAGCCTGTCCGAGCAGGCCTGCCCGCGTCTCATCGAGGCGCGCGCGCTGATCAGGAAAGCCGGCCGCGAGGCCGACATCGTGCTCGCCGCCGATGGCGGCATCCGACAAGAGACGGTGCCGCTGCTGCGCGCCGCCGGCGCCGACACCGTGGTGCTGGGCTCGCTCGCCTTCGGTGACCCTGACCTTGCGCAACGCATCGCCTGGCTGCACGGGCTGAAAGCAGCCGCCCGATGAGCACGCTTGCGCTTGCCTTCGATCTCGGCGGCACGGAGCTGCGCGGCGCGCTGGTCGAGCGCGGTGGCGACGTCGTCGCCCGCGTCTCGGCGCCGACGCTTGCCGTCGCAGGATCGGAGGCGGTGATCGGCCAAATCATCACGCTGGCGGACATGTTGCTCAAGGAGCACCCACAAGCGAAAGTCACCGGTATCGGCATGTGTGCGCCCGGCCCGCTCGACCCCAAGGCGGGCATCGTCATCGGGCCGCCGACACTGGCCGGCTGGCACAATGTGCCGCTGATCGACATCCTCAGCCGGCAGTTCGGCCTGCCGGTGCGGCTGGAGAACGACGCCAATGCGGCGGCCCTCGGCGAATGGCGCTTCGGCGCCGGCCGCGGCACCGGATCGCTGGTATTCGTGACCGTGTCGACCGGCATTGGCGGCGGCGTCATCGCCGATGGCCACATCTATCACGGCAGGCGCGGGCTGGCGGCGGAGATCGGCCACATGACCATCACCGGCGAAGGCGACCGCTGCTTCTGCGGCGCCGTCGGCTGCTTCGAGGCGGTCGCCTCCGGTACGGCGCTCGGACGGTGGGCGACACGGCTGACCACGCCGGGCGACGGCTCGCTGCTCCGGCGGCTGTCCAACAATGGCGACGTCTCGGCGCGACACGTCGTCGAGGCGGCGCGAGCGGGTGATGTGGCGGCTCGCCGCCTGGTCGAGGCCGAGGCGCGGTGGCTGGGCATCGGCTTCACCAACCTCCTGCATCTCTACTCGCCCGACCTGATCGTGATGGGCGGCGGCCTTTCCAACGGCTTCGACCTCCTGGCACCGACCATCAGGGCGACCGTCGAGCACCGCGCCATGCAAGCCTATCGCGACGTGCCGATCGTTCCGGCCGAACTTGGCGACCGGGCGGGCCTGGTCGGCGCGGCGAGCCTGATCCTATGGGAGGGCGAGCCCGGCACGGCGCTGGCGATGGTGCAGAACGAGGAGACGACAACCGGCGCCAGGGAGGCAAGCCAAGGCTGAGCTCAAGCTGCGCGGCGCGCGCAAATCCTATGGAGCCGCCGAGATCATCAAGGGTATCGACCTCGACGTCGAGGACCGCGAATTCATCGTCTTCGTCGACCCGTCCGGTTGAGGGAAGTCCACGCTGCCGCGCATGATCGCCGGGCTGGAAAGGATCAGCGCAGGCGACCTCATGATCGACGGCGTGCGCGCCAACGACATCGACCCGTCCGCGCGTGGACTGGCCATGGTGTTCCAGTCCTATGCGGCCTATCCGCATATGAGCGTGGCCGAGAATAGGGGGCTTCGCACTGAAGATCGCTGGGCTGCCGCCGCAGGAGCGGGAGCGCAAGGTGAAGGAGGCGGCCGACGTATCCGGAATGGTGGCTCCTGGCCGCAGCCTGCGCTCTGCGGAGGATCGACAACGCGCGGATCGGTAGCCGTTTGCGAGAATGTCCATCTCAAGAGTCTTAAGGCGTAATCTGTAGTGCAAAGGTGTCAAATGCCCACTCCCAACAATCCTCCGGCCGCGGTCAGACGCGCCCTGCGCAGGCTGGGAGCGAATATCCACGATGCCCGGCGGCGGCTCCCAATGGCGCTGGTGGCGAGCGCGCCTTTACCTCGCGCTCGACCCTGCAACGGGTCGAGGCGGGCGACACGAATGTCAGCACCGGCATATATGCCGCCGCAATCACAGCTTCCTTTGGCTCGGAAAGACGGCGCGCGAGCGACGGATGAATCGACCGAATTGACAAAACCATCGTGCAGCGTTCACCTCATTGCTCTCTAACAATGCTTCCGGGGGGCGGCTTTGCTTTTCTTTCCATCTCTCTGCCGTGCTGTGCTCTTGACTGTGGCCTTTTTTGCAGCACTGCCGACGATGCCGGCACTGGCATGGGCCCCGGATACTGTCATGACCTTCCAGGTGATCCGGAACTCGGACCCCGCATGTGAACCAACCTGCCCTGCGTGGATCTACGCTGCAGGTTCGATTGAAACCTCGTCCCCATCGGCTTTGCGCAAGCTGCTGAAGAGCCTCGGCGCAGTTCACCTGCCCATCGTCTTGGCATCGAATGGTGGTGACCGTCAGTCCGCCCAGGAACTCGGCAGGATCGCCAGAAAGAACAAGCTGACAATCGCTATTGGGACTTCACCCGTAGTTTGCAAAGACAAAGCCTCGGTCTGTCGCACGATGCCAGAGATTGACGGCCAAGGTCGATTCGAAGAAGCCAACTGCCTGTCTGCCTGCCCCTTGTTCCTTGCTGGTGGCGTCAAAAGGCTCAACAGCGACCGCAACTTTATCGCGGTCCACAAGGGACAAGCCGTCCTGTACTCAAATGGCGACAGGACCTTCACTCAAATAAAATCCGCCAAGAGGGTTGCCAAGGTTCTAGCCAATGCTCACCTGGAGAAGAAGCAATATCTCCGGGAAATGGGCGTGGCCGTCGCGCTGGAGGATGAGGCTTTCAAGCATGGCGGCGACGACTTTTATGAAGTCCCGATCGATCGGCAGCGGAGTTGGGGCTTGATCACCGGCTCAGTCGAAGAGTTGGATTTCACCGATCCCCAATTCTGCAAAAGACAGCCGCTCCCCGAGAATTGCGTCCCAAAACAAAATGGCCTGCCACGACGTAAGTCATGAAAATGGGTGGCTTATTTCCGCGCAGCCACTCGACCGGAAGAGATCAGCCGCGTATCTCAGTCAAGCAAGCCGCCGTTACGAGGCCAACCGGCTCTTAAGCCGTTTCTCGCGGAGACGGGTGCCAGCCCGCCAGGTGCGGGCGGTTTGTCGTCCGTCGTCTGCTGGGCGATCCGTACCAGATCGCTGAGCGCCGAACGGATTTGCGGCCAGGGAAACTCGGAGCATTCCACCCAGGCCTCACCCTCGCGCAACACGGCATCGAGCTTACCCGCCACGCCGGCGACAGTAGTGGCAGGCGTCGTTGAGAGCGCTTGCATCAGATTCTGCGCCCGGTTGGCAGCCTCGCGCTCAGCTCGAAGGGCCGCAGCATAGCCGCCCTCCTCCGCAGCCGTGTCCCAGCGTGCCTTATGCGCCGCGAGGTCAGCTTCGGCCTTTTCCCGGAGATCCGCTGTGTCCGGGCGCTTGCCGAGCACTTCATTGAGCGCCTCGATCGAGTGAACCATCACATCCTCACCCTCAGGCAGACACACGGTTGCGCAAGGAAAGCCGACGTTCGAGATAAGCCTCGTCTCCAGGCGCTGCTGCTTGCGGCAAAGCCGCTCGGTCAGCTTGTGGGTTTTCTCCCATTCCCGCCAAAGCGCCAGCGCTGGGTCAGAAGGCGCAGTCGTCCTTCCGGCGTCGCCTGCGGACGCGTTACCTTGGAGTTGCCACGCGGTGGTAGCCGCGATGGTTCCGGCAAGCACTTGTCGGCGAGTGACGAAAGGCAGAGTCGTGGTATTCTCGGAATCACCCATGATCCGAGCTCCTCAGAAGCTTCGGTTGTGGTCAGCTGGATGGGATGTGCGGACATCCTCTCCAGCTATTTTTTGCACGCTAGAGCAGTGTTGGGGCTAAAGTGCACCAACGCCTGCCGCGGCCAATTCCGTCCCGCGGCGCTGGTTGATACGCACGCTACGAGAACAGGCATTGATAGAAAAAATATCAATTGGGCACGCCGAATGTCAATAGAAAATCTATCAAAACTGCGGCAGACGGTTAGTACGCGCCAAATCAAAGCGGCGCGCGCGTTGCTTGGGTGGTCCCAGGCGGACCTGGCACGCCACTCTTCGGTGTCTGAGCCAACCATAGCTCGTCTGGAGGCCGAAGACGGCCCACTCGGGGGGCGCCCTGAAACCGCAGCGAAAATTCTCAGGGCATTGACCGATGCCGGAACAGAATTCATGCTCGAGAACGGTAGCGGACCTGGAGTGAGACTTATCAAAGCTCGCCAAAGCCCTGAGTGACCCGCGTTCGCTCCTATCGTCCACATGCAGTCAGACACGCGCTCATCGCGCGAGGCCTGAACTAGCGCTCTCACTCGTTGAGGAAGTCACAGTTCATTTGCTGCGTTGTCCAGACCCATCTCACATCCCGATCCCAACGCCGCGCTTTCTGCCGAAGCTCCAGTCGATGCCGCCGCTGTCTTGCACGAGCCCGCTGATGTGCTGGCCGATGCGCTTGTCGAGCATCGGCTGCCAGGGAACGAGCTGAAACCCGAGCCCGTCGTCCAGCATGGCGAAGCGCCCGCTGGCAAGATGGACCGAGCCAAGGAGTGTGCCGCCGACATGGTTGCCGGGCTGGACTGGCTGGAACGTGAGCCCGCGCGCAGCGGCCATTTCCTTGCCGACGCGCGCGACCTCCTGGCGCTCCAGCGTGGCTACGAGGTCGCGCGAGAAGGTGATCGTCCGGGTAGTCGCATCGCGTTCGGCAAGGCCCATCCTGACGAGCTGGGCAGCCCGTCTGTCGAGCGCGTCGTCGACGTCAAGACCGAAGGCTGACCGGACCAGCGGCACGGGGGTCCTGGCCGTAAGCTCTCGGTCGAGCCAGGTGGCGCCGTCGTTGCCGACCTGCGCGTCAAGATCGAACGTCGAAAG
Organism: Mesorhizobium sp. M0437; assembly: GCF_040321335.1. Lineage (NCBI taxonomy): Bacteria > Pseudomonadati > Pseudomonadota > Alphaproteobacteria > Hyphomicrobiales > Phyllobacteriaceae > Mesorhizobium > Mesorhizobium sp. M0437. Next base: position 28,192 of record NZ_JAMYRK010000031.1, on the reverse strand, counting down.
CACGCGGACGGAGAAGTCTTTTGCGCGGTTCTGGCCATCGTAGGCAATGCCGCGCTCGGACAGGTCTTGCGGAATGCGCCAGTGGTCTTCGTCGATGCGTTCGACGTGGCCGGCCCGGCGCAGCGCTTCGAGACGGCGGACATGGAAACGGACGAAGGCGTCCGGATCCTTGCCCTGCTCCAAAAATGCCTCGCGGATTGCCTCCAGATGTCTGCTCGGCCGATAGATACCTTCCTCGCCCGCTACGACGCTGATGTTGCGGTCGGCCGCACGCGGCTCCTCCTTCGGCAGGATCGGGTCGAGCGCCACGATATGGTCGCGCTGGATGTCGTCGAGCTTTGCCGCATCCGCGGTCTCGACATAGTGAGTACGCCCGTCGACGCCGTCGATGACGAGCGACAGCCGGTCGCTCATCTCGTCGCCGGCGAGCCCCTTGGTGAGCACACGGCCGACGACCGGCTCGGTGATGGTCTGCCGGTGCAGGACATATTGGGCCGCGCCCCGCTCATCGGCGAGGCCGTGCTCTTCCAGCGCCCGGTGCATGGTCTTGATGATGTCGTTGCGCTCACCAAGCGCTCGCAAGGTACTTTCGGCCCTGTCGGAAACCACCCATCGGCCGGGCTCGATCTCGTTCGCCAGGCCGAAGTGCTCCAGCTTCTTTGCACGATCGATGAGCAGATAGCGGTTGCTGGAAATGGTGTAGCTGTCGCTGGCATTGGGACGCAGGTCGACAAGATCGTGCTCCTGCTGTTCGGCGATCAGCATGCGGTCGAGGCGGGTCAGCCGTTCGGCTTCCACCTCGCTGGCCAGCTTGCGGGCGACCTCGATCTCGCTTTGTAACCCAAGCTCCCGTTCCACCAGCTCACCTGCCCGGTGACGGATGCCATGGGCGATGTAGTCGCCGGCGATGTTCAGGATCTTGCCGTCATCGGTGATGCCGCGCACCAGGACGTGGGTATGCGGATGACCGGTGTTGTGATGGTCGACAGCGATCCAGTCGAGGCGCGTGTTGAGGTCGGTCTCCATCTGTCGCATGAGATCGCGGGTGAAGGAGCGCAGGTTTTCCATCTCGGCGGCATCCTCCGGCGCGACGATGAAGCGGAACTGATGCCGGTCGCCGCGCCCGCGCTCGACGAAGGCCTTGCTGTCGGCCTCGTCGTCGACGGCCGAGTATACCCTGCCCTTCTCGCCGTCCCTGGTCACGCCGTCGCGCTGGAGATAGCGCAGATGCGCATCGACGGCCTTGCTGGTCGTCACGAACTTTTGGCCGCGCCCAGTCCCCTTGCCTCGCCCCGGCAGCTTGACGACGCGCGCCTTCACCACGACGCGGCGGGAGCGAAAGCGGACGCCATTGCCGTCCTGCTTCCACCCGCCACCGTCCCTTGGCAACCCGGCCACCACCTTGCCGCCGCGGCCGCGGGCATTGAAGCGGCCACTCCCCTTTCCGCCGCTGCTGCTTGCTCCGAGGCGATAGGGATTGCCGCCTTGCTTGCGGATCGCAATCTCGACCTGGCGCACAAAGGGCAGCGTCCGTGAATTGACCGGCGCGCCGCCATGCCGCATCCGGCCGGTGCGAACCTGGAATCTGTCGCTGACACGATCTGCCATGACGACAGCATCGGGAGTCGCATTTGGTGCTTCAAGATGGCCGGAACGCAGAGCGGGCTATGGCGCGCAAAGACTTGCCGCGGCGAAGAATGGCGGATCGCACATCGCTGCGGCACGATAGTTTTGCATTTCGGATCAACAGCATAGCCATAGCTGTAAGCCCCGCACCTCGCGCGATTCCGCCTGATGTCGGCCTGGGCCCGAAAAAACAATGTGCAGACAAATACTTACGAGCGAAGCGAGTGCGAGCGCCAGCTCGCTTTATCTTGCCGTCCCTCCCCGTCCCTGTCCCCTGTCCCCTGTCCCCTGTCCCCGTCTCCCTAAACCACCCTCCCAAGCCACTTCCCACAAGGTAGCAGACCGAAAAAACGTCTCCAGGAATGCCGCCGTCAACGTGATGTTACGGAACGGCGCTTTGACGAACAGCCTAACTGCGCGGGCGTCGCGGCAGACGTTGGTGCACCGACAAGCTATCCGGCAGCGGCTCGACCGCAGTTAAGTCAGTTACGGCAACGTTCATCGGCGACTAAACGTTGGAGGGATGAATCGCCGCTAACACTATCTCAGCAGCAACATTGGCGTCGCGGTCGCCACGCGATCGGAAGACATCCTGAATGTCCGCGGTGTGCGCGAAAACCGACGAAGGGATTGCGCTCGTTCTGCCAACTCCCTGCCTGGGCCTGTCGGAATGAGAACGGTCCCGATAATCAATAGCGCGGGTTTTCTGACGTAGTCGATTGTCTCGCTCGGCAGCGGAGAGGTGCTGTTGATATCGTCCATGACCGGCAATGTAGGCAGCGAGGAAGCCGATGCGGCCAAAGCGGTCGAGCATCTCGCGATTGTCACGAGGTTGATAAGAATCGATGCCGAGATCTACTTGATGCGCAGTTCTCCCATATCGCTGGTATGATCTGCATCAGCTCCATCGCGCCCTTCGCGACACGGCATGAACATCGTCAACGCACTCGACGTGTATGTCGGCGCAAGCAATCTCCCCGGAATGGTGGAGGCTCTGCGCACTCGCGGATATACGCTGGCCACGGACCGCCGGATGAGATGCTAGTGTCAGAGCGAGCCGTGCGCTCACCACGCGATTGCGAATCGGCCTAGCTTGCCGACACAACCGCCTGACGGGACATCGGCCGAAGGGTTTGACCGGCGCCCAAGCGATCTGGCACAGAACGCTGCCTGAGACGCAATTGGAGCATCCGATTGCCTCACTCGTGGCGCTTTGATGGGTGGCTCAGCGCGAGGCCCAGGTACTTTTCTCGGCGTCGAACTGGAAATAGATTGGCGCGGATCGGTCGTTTGAAGGACGGATCGTTACGGCGAGATGGGCGCCGGCCTTGCCAATGCGATCCCACGCCGCGCCGGTCTCGACGCTTTCGCAAGACGACGCGATGGTGTTGTCAAGCGAAGTGACCGGAACGACGCTTTTCGCGAAGCCGGTAGCTGTCGCCACGGATGGTTATCACTGTCGAATGATGAAGCAGGCGATCAAGGATCGCCGTTGCCACCACGGGATCGCCAAACACGCTGCCCCATTCGCCCACCGAGCGGTTTGAGGTGATCAGGATCGATCCCCGCTCACAACGCCGCGACACCAGCTGGAAGAACAGATGTGCGGCATTGGCTTCGAACGGGAGATAGCCGAGCTCGTCGATGATCAGCAGTTTCGGCCGCGACAGGGTCGTCAGTTGCTTTTCGAGTGAACCGTCGTCATGGGCCTTGGCCAGCATCGCCACGAGCGTGGCCGCCGTGACGAACTGGACGCTATGGTTTTGCCGGATCGCCTCGCGCCCGAGAGCCACCGCCAGATGTGTCTTGCCCGTACCCGGAGGTCCAAGGAACAGGACCGTGTCGCCATGGGCAATCCAGCGGCAGGTCGCCAGTTCCCGGACTTGGCGCTGATCCAGCGACGGCTGCGCGTCGAAGTCGAAGCCATCGAGTTCGCGCACAAACGGGAACTGCGCGATCTTGCCTGCCATGGAGATGCGCCGCTCGTCGCGCCGCGCGATCTCGCGCGTCACGAGGAAGGCCAAGCCTCGCGCAAGGTCATTTGCGAACGCGCCGCTTCGTCCAGGAGCGTATCGAGCTGGTCCCGGATCGCGGTCAGCTTCAGCCGGTCGAGCTGAGCCACCAGCATCTCGTGATCGACCGTCGTCATCACCAGCTGCCTCCCACCAGTGCCTCATATTCGGCCAGCGGCCGCAACAGAGCGGAAGGCGCAACAATATCCGCCGGCGCCGATTGCACCGGCGCAGCAGCGCCGACCACGCCGGCAAGATGCGCGCGCTCGACAATCCGTTGGCGACGGCCGCGGCACAAGGCATGATCCGCCACCACCTCGCCCGCATGACGCACGATAACGCGGCCGCCCAGCACCACGACTTGGACGCTCTCCCCGATCAGCCGCCAGGGAACCGAGTAACTGTTCGTGTCCAGGTCGATTGCGCAGTCCGCCTGGACCTTGCGCACGAGATCCCGCAGCTGCCCAAACGGTGCCCGTCCGCCCAGAGGGCGAAGCGCCATGGCTTCTTCGGCAAAGCGCTCCGCAGGAGCCACGCCGGTCGTGCCATGCACACTGCTGATCGGCAATCTCGCGCGTCCACCGGTCCAGATGCCCCTCGAACGCCGCCCAGTTCTCGAACCGGCGGCCGGCAATCGCACGCTTGACGTAGCCGACCCCGCGTTCGTCCTTCCCCTTGGTACGTGCCCGATAAGGCGCACAAGCCCGTGGCGTAAATCCCCAATAGCGGGCAAAGGCGTGCAGCCGCACATTGAACCGCACCTCCCGCGTCGCCGCATCGTGAAGTTCGACCAGCGCCTTCGGATTATCGAACAGCACTTCCGTTGGAACCCCGCCGAAGCGAAGGAAGGCTCCTTCCATCCCCTCGAACCAGTCCGCCTGGCGCTCCCGAAGCGAGGGACGGATATGCAGCCGACGCGAGTAACCCAGCGTTGCCACAAACAGGTGCACCCGAACACGCTCGCCGCCGATCCACGCCCGCGTGTCGCCAAAGTCGATCTGCATCTGATGTCCCGGCGCCGTCTCAAACCGAACCGTCGCGCGCTTCTGCACCCTCAACTCCCGACGCCAACCCTGCACCCGAAGCTCCACCGACCGAAGCCCTATGACGATCCCATGTTCGCTCTCCAGTTCCTGGCGCACCACATCGGCGTTGCCATCATGGCGGAAGAAGCGCTCCCGCAGCCAATCGTCTAGCCCGTCAAACGCGCTCCGCCGCACAGGCTTGCGGAACGGAACAGTCCCGCCTTCTCGCAGATACCGACGCACCGTGTTGCGCGCGCACCCGAACTCCTTCCCCAGCCGCTTCGCTCCCCAGCCAAGCTCATGCAGCCGCACCATCGCTGCCACCTCTTCAGGCTGAAGCATCTCCTCTCCCTGCATCGTTCTCGACAATGCAGGAATCGCCGAAATCCCAATCGTCATCCATGCCTCCTCTCATAACCGAGGGGGTCAGTTTCTCAATTCGGCCGACAGGTGTGGCGCTTTTTTGCCTCCGACTTTCCCCAGGAAGAGCGAGAGGTTCGCGTCCAGCGTCAGCGTTGAGATGTGCGGAACAAGCCGTTATCGTTAGGGAATGGTGCCACTCAGTTGCACCTTTCATGAGCGTTGACGACTGTCGCGCGCCGTCACAGCTCGCCTCCACGCGATCTTGGAAGTCTCTGGCTCTGGCGGGGTGCGGTTGCTGGTTCAGACCGGCACCGCGCCGCCGATGATCGAAGTCCGCGGGAGCGAGCCGAAATAATGGCCGTCAAAGTGTCCCCTCATGAGAAAGACTTCGTCACTGGCGGCGCACCGCACTCCTGCCAGACGGCCAGTGCTCGGCCGAGCGGTCCCGCTCGCAGGCATGTCCCAAGCTCGCAGTGCGGATGACGACAGCGGTGCCGCGGTGGCAAACGAGTTGTCAGCTGCGGGCTGGCAAGCGCTTCAAAAGCAGCACGCCGTTCGTCAGATATTCGTTGAGCCAGTGGCATGGCAGCCGTTCGGGCGCATGCCGGCTGCCATATCAGCAACATCCATCCTGCCGACCGACTCGACGCTGTACGGCAGCCGGAACGCTCACAGATGCATTCCAGATGAACTGTCGCTCGAACGTCCAATTTCACGTTGGCGCGGACGAGGAGGACCGCGCCGCCGGTTGTCGCGGCGATAATTCTTGCGCACACGTTCATCACTCAATCGTGCAGCGCAGGAGCGTACGTTCTGTCGCTGGTTTGTCCAGTTGTGGGTGCCTGCCGCACGGAAGGCGAGCGGAAAGTCTCGCTCCTCCGACGCGATCAGCAACATTAACTGCAGCCGGGCCGAACGATGGAAGCGAAGCTTGCCGGCTTGATATTTGCAACGAATGAGGTTTGTTGGCGGAATAACGAATTGTTTGCGTGATTTGGCAATAAACAGCCCATCCGTTTCAACGCGCGCCATTAGACAAGAGGAAAACTCGATGACCGTTTCTCCAGACCAAAACGACCAGGCTGATCTCGTATCAATTACCGCCGACATCGTTGCCGCCTATGTTTCGAACAATCCGCTGCCGGTCGGCGAGTTGTCGAAGCTGATCGGGGATACCTATGTTGCTTTGCAAGGGATCGGCACACCTGTGGCTCCAGCCGCAGTCAAGCTGGAGCCCGCGGTGTCCATCAAGAAATCAGTGACACCGGATTTCAACATCTGCCTGGAAGACGGGAAGAAATTCAAATCCTTGAAGCGACATATCGGAACGCATTACAATCTGAGCCCTGACCAATACCGCCAAAAATGGAACCTTCCCTCAGATTATCCGATGGTGGCGCCAAACTACGCGGCCACCCGCTCGGCCCTGGCAAAATCAATAGGGCTGGGGCGCAAGACGGCAGCACCGGCAACAACTGCGGCGGAAAAACCAAAACGAGCTGCTCGCGCGGCGGCAGCGGCGACAACAATCCCATCGGCCGCCAAGTCGCCGGCTAGGAAGGCACGCAAGGCACTCGTCAAAGCGTAGCGTGCTGCACCAGACAGTGGTGCGGTGGCGAACCTGGAGTGGCGAAGCCCCGCCTTTGCCAGGCTGTGTGGAAACGATTGGAGGCTCCGGTTTGACCGGGGCCTCTTTTGGTTTCAGGCCGCAGCGGCTTTGATGTTTATGGCGCGTAGCATGTTGTAGGCGAGCACCGATAGTGCCATTTCGGCTCTGGTTCCTTTGAGGTTTCTGGTGAGGAAACGCCCTCCTGCCATCATCCGCTTAATGGTTCCGAAGGGATGTTCGGCGGCGCATCGTCGCCTGGCCATGAGATCGGGGGTGGCTCTGGCGTTCATCTGGCTGAGTGCGTCCTCGTCCAGATGGCGCTTGACGAAGCGGCGCTCGGCCGTGGTGCATTGCGGCTTGAGAGCGCAGTTCGAGCAGTCGAGCGACACATAGGTCACGTTGCGCTTCTTGCGATGCAATTGCTTGCGGACCAGCGTGCGGCCCGCCGGGCAGCGTAACGTGTCGGTGTCGGCTTCGTGGACAAAGGCAGTACGGTCGAACAGCGTGCCGTCGCCCTGGCTGTTCACCGACCTGCTGGCCGCAACGCAGGGCGTGATGCCATCCGCCTCGCAGGCGCTGGCATGTGCGCCATTGGCGTAGCCTGCATCGGCAACGACTGTCAGTTCGGTCCGCCCGAGCATATCCTTTGTTGCCCTGGCCATGGGATGGAGTTGGCGCTTGTCGGTTACCTCATCCGTCACATCGTGGTGGATAATCAGCCCGCTGTCGGCGTCGACCGCCGTCTGGACGCTGTATGAAGGAGGCTTGGGGCCGTTGGCCTTGCCCATCGGCCTTGCATCCTCCTCGCCCTCGACAAGCATCGTGCGGCCTTCGTCCTCAAGCTTTGCTGCAAGCCGGCCCAGTTCGGCGCGCCGGGCATGAAGCGCGGTTATCGCCGCAGACACCGCGCCCGGCGCATCGTCCGGCTCCGCATCGTCGGCTTCATCGAGCCCGGCGAGATAGTCCGCGATCCGGCGATCGAGGCGGACGACCTCGTCCGCAATCTCCTTGCGTCCGATGATCTTCTTGCTGCTCGCCACCGCCCGGAACTTCGAGCCATCCAAGGCCACCAGCCGCGCCTGGAAAAGACCTGCATCCCGGCACAGCATCACGAAGGCCCGGCATGCGCCCACGATCGCCGCGCCATTGTCACGGCGGAAGTCGGCAATCGTCTTGAAATCCGGCGCCAGTCGCCGCAACAGCCACATCGCCTCGACATTGCGTCGGCATTCGCGCTCCAGACGCCGAGACGAACGAACCTCGTTGAAATAACCGTAGACATAGAGCCTGAGCAGATCACGCGGATCGTAGGCAGGTCTTCCCGTGCTCGCGGGCACCGCCCGGCCAAAGCCGAGCCCGACCATGTCCAGCTCGTCGACGAAGGCGTCGATCACGCGAACCGGCGCATCTGTCGCCACATAATCATCGATTGTCGCAGGCAGCAGAGCTGCCTGGCCACGATCCTCTCCAGCAATGTATCTCATGAAATGGCCGCACCGTCGCCGATGCGGCCATCATATCTGATTTGCTCAGTTAGTTCTCACACAGCCTGTTTGCGGCGGGGCTTCGTGTTTAGTCGGATCACTCAGCGGAGCGGCGGGACCAGATGAGCGAGAACTCGCCCCCGGTGTCGGTTTCGACCAGGCTCGCATAGATCGGAGCGGGAAAGCTCGGATCGTCGAGCTTGACGGAGTGGTAGTCGCGGCCCTCGCGCGAGGTCTTCCTCCATGCCGCTCCGAACTCGGTGGCTCCGGCGAAGATGCGGAAGTCCGGACCTTTCTCGTTGTCGCCTTCGGCCGGTGCCAACGTCACCGTCTTGACGTTGAGGTTCAGGGTCTTGACCGAGCCGGAGAAGCCGTTCGCGGTGCGGGAGAAAGTGCCGATGGTAGCCATTTTGGTCGTTCCTTCTGTTTTCTCGGGCTGCGCCTATCGCGGCCTCGATGGTGGTCGTGAGACCGGGGACGATCGTTCCGCACCCCAAAGTGGCTGAAACGAAGTGGAAGACGGCGGCGCGAGGCTTTCTTGAGCCGCGAGGAATGGACGCAAATCGGGGTCCCCGCCACCGCCTGGGTGGTGGGGTGGTACGGCAAGGGGAAGAAAACGAAGCGCCGTCGTTGCGGGAAGACGATCGAGACTGAGCGAAGCGAAGGCGGTCCTTGGTCAGACCCAATCCATTCGAGGGCGCCATGGGCGTGGCTTGAACGCTTGAACGAACGGATGGCAGGAACCGCTATGACGGCGACCGCGATCGGCACGCGCTCTCGCGCCCAAATCACTGGAATGAGGTGCCACATTTGGGTATGCCCTGCAGGGACGTAACGTGGTCCGCCCTGATCGATGTAACATCTGGGTTGACATCGACTATTTGTGACAGGGTAGCGTCAGGCCTAAGCCTTGAGGTGACACTACATGAGCCGCATTGGCTACGCCCGCGTCAGCACCGTCGACCAAGACCTTGAAACCCAAATCGCAAAGCTAACAGCTGAAGGCTGCAGCATCATCCGCTCGGAAAAGGTCTCTGGGGGGTCAGCCGTGATGGTCGAGCGGAGCTCGCAACCATTATCGACTTTCTGCGACCGGGAGACGAGCTGGTTCTCACTCGGCTGGATCGGCTTGGCCGCGACACCCGCGACGTTCTAAACCTGATCCACGAGTGCGAGCAGCGCGGAGCTTTCGTTACCGTCCTTGACCCGCATGTTTAGGTCGGGGTTTCCCAGCGGGTCCAGCGTGAAGTTCGCCCGATAGTGGCAGAACAGACGATCAATCTGATCGACGCGAAAATACCGCTCCGATGCCGTTTTGCTGGTGGGCTGGTCTCGCCTCGCCAACTTGTCTGTTACCGATCTGGGTATCAGATAAACATGTCTGCTGTTGAGTTCATCGACAAACAGAAGAACGACAGCAAGCCAGTCGAAAACGTCGTAGTTGTTGTAGCCTACGTATGCTGGTCCCGTTTTATAGGTACGTGATTTGACCGATATGCGCTGTGGCTCAGCGTTCAGCGGCTGTGCGATGACATCGTAACCGGGCCAGTTGTCCGGCACCTTCAGGGCGGGGATGCCCGCAAGCGTTAACTCAGCGGCTACGATCATTTCGCAGGCATCGCCCATCTGCTTGGTCGTATATCGTTTTGGTGCACCCACTGGGGCGTCGAGGGTTGCATCCAGCGGAACTGTTAACATGCGAGAAAATCCTCGTTGCCGGTGGCCCAGCCTAGGCGGAGCCGCTGCCCTGACTTCAAGGTCACCGTGCTCGACTGGTCACGTTCAGCCTCAGCACCAAGGAGGCGCGCGAAACTTGCGAACTCCTCGAACCACATGCGGGTTGGCGAGAACGAGTGAACAATCATGGCGGCTTCATCGCGGTGCATCAACTGATAGCGGATATGAGACGGCGGCACCTCATCCAAGCAGAGCAGGCCACATAGCTGGCGCATGCGATCTCGCTTTTGCTGCGATGATTGTGCAAACCACTCTCCGACGGGCGGACCGAACGGCTCGCTCACCTTGCCTTCGATGGTTGCAGCGCGGGTCTGATCGCCGTACCGGATCAAAGCGAACACATCGTTCTGGCTATCGCGATTTCCCCCGTCCAGCGCCACGTTGTGCTCAGGAAGCGCAAGCAGCAACTCGACCAGCCCATCGAACATGTGAGCGATCTCCTGCGGCAAGCCGTCGGTGTTTTCCCAGCAGTGCGCAAGGGTCTTTGCTGAGTAGCCGGTTCGCCATTGCCTCTCGGGTTCCGCAAGAAACGCCTGCCAGCTCGCCGGGCCTTGGCTGGGAATATAAACCCGCGTCCTATGTCGCTCACGTGCGGGTGCCACGAGTTGATCCACAGCTCAAGTGTCCCTTCCCAAACGAACCAAAGTTTTTTGCCACCACTCCACGTCGGCCAAACCTTCCGCGTCAATATGAGCGAGACATTCTCCGCGGCGTAAACCAACTTTGACACATGGTAGGAGAGATCGAATGACCTTCCGTAAAACAGACAAGTAAAAGTTGAAGCACCTCATGACACTTGGCGGGATTGAAGGCTCCGATATGTAGACCGAAGCGGAAAGCGTTGACCCTGCAGCCAAATCGGATACTCATCACCCCCTTTGAAAGCTTGGGGGATTGAACGTGAAGTTTGCACTGGTCGGTGGCGAGCGCCGACAACCCGAGCCGACCCTCACCGGGCAGTGCCCCGGTTGCGGCGAGACAGTGACTGCGAAATGTGGAACCCAGCGTGTCTGGCATTGGGCGCATAAGGGTCTGCGAACCTGCGACCCGTGGTGGGAGCCTGAGACCGAATGGCACCGGCGCTGGAAAAACCTGTTTCCGGTCTCGTGGCAAGAGACGGTCCTACGATCAGAAACGACCGGAGAGCGCCACATCGCAGATGTAAGAACGCCGAACGGTCTTGTTATGGAGTTTCAGCATTCTGCCATCAATCCCGCCGAGCTCGCCTCACGGGAGACCTTTTATCAGAACATGATCTGGATCGTTGACTGCAAGCGGCTCGGCAGGGATCGTCCAAGGATAGACGAGAACCTGACGAACTGGCGCAGCCTGCCGGAGGGGGATGTTCGAATGAGCCACTGGCCCGATGAATTCTTGCCAAAGCGGTGGCTCGACTGTTCCGTGCCTGTATTGTTCGATTTCGATGGATTGGACATAGACGATCACTCTGATCGCCATAATCATCTGATCTGCCTGCTACCCGACCGCTTCATGGATGAGGCGGTTTACTTCCCCGTTGAACGATCAACATTGGTGAGCATCGCTAACAACGAAGCCTTAATCTTCGATCGGCGAACTGTGCATCAACGTCTCCTTGAAAGTAAAATGCAAGCTCGGACGGCGTCCTACCGGCTGCGAGCTCCCGATCGCAGAGGTCGGTATTAGTGTCCTTCGTTTTCGGTCACAATTCTGTCCATCGGCACTCGGTGTGTCCCATCAGGTTGTGAAGCTCGACGGTTACGAAGCGGCTCGCGAGCGCGCCGTTAGTAGCGCTGTAGCCAGTGAGCGGCGTGTCAGTGGTCATCGGCGCTTTCCGTTAGGGTGGTTGTTGACGCCAACCCATTTCGGAAGGACCACCGATGACCGACGACATGATGAACCTGCGCACGGATGCTGATCTGCTGCGGTAATCGATGAAGATGCGGCCCTTCCGGGCTAACGCGCAGCGGACAGAAGATAACGATCAGGATGAACCGCAACGAGCCGCTGGGCGAACGAACGCGCGAGGGTCCGGGCATGATCGTGTGTGATCTTCGCCTCAAGCGGGGCCATCAGGTGAATACCCTTGCCGCCGGTCACCTTCGGCCAGCTCTCTAGGCCTTCTGCTTTCATAATGTCGCGAAGCGCTAAGGCGGTCTCGGTCACTTGATTCCACTCGACGCCCTCACCGGGGTCAAGGTCCAGAACGATTTGGTCGGCATGCTCGATATCGTCGACAGTGGCATTCCAAGGGTGCAGCTCTACAGCATCCATCTCGACCAGCCCCAGCAACCCAGCAAGATCGTCCACCCACACGCGGACGCCTTCACCACCCTCACGCTTTTGAACGCGTAACTGATGTACGGCCGCGGGGATCTCCGGAAGCTTGCCCTTGTGGTAGAAGGTGGCTCCGCGACTGTGGCGGACAAGCTTGAGTGGTCGGTGGCTCAGATGAAGGAGCGCTTGACCTGCTACCCTCTCCCATTACTGCGCCAGCTCCTCTTTTGAAGGGGAGACTGCATCGGGCAGCAGTTGCAGGATATTCTCGCTGGGAACGCCATGTTCGCGGGCTGCATTTGGTGCCTCGGACGGAGCTGGAGGCTTTAGTGGACCCGCCAGGAGGTCTTCGCGTAACCCCTTAAACACCGCCTCCCGCAGCACGCCGCGATCGGTCACGCCGCTGAATTGCACCTCGGCCAGTACGTCTGGTCTGACCCACGTCGCTTTCGGCTTCACGATGGGCTCTGACAGAGGTGATTTGTTGATGATCAGCGGGTCAAGCCGCTCTCGAACTTCTTGCGCGGCCCTCAAGGTGTAGCCGCTGCGAGCCTTCCCCGCATAGAGCAGTCGGTCGCCCTCGCGACGGCCAATGTAAAGCGATGCGATACGGCGCGGGTGAGCGCCGAGCTTTTCCACGAAAGCGACAATGGGGAAGGTGTCGCTCTTGATGCACTTCACCTTGAGCCAACTGGTCTGGACGCCCGAGCGGTACGTGGCATCGGTGCGCTTGGAGACAATGCCCTCCAATCCCATCCGGCAAGCATGCTCAAAGACATCCGTGCCGCTCACCTCCAGATGCTCGGCAAAGGTCAGTGTCGGGGCTGTGTCTTTCAGCAGCTTCTGAAGCGCGGCCTTGCGCTTGATCAAGGGCAGCTGCCGGAGATCGCGCCCGTTGAAGTGCAGCAGGTCGAATGCATAAAAGATGAGCCTCGCCGAGTTCGGATTGCCCAGTTCCCGTTCTAAGGCTTGGTAGTCCGGCAGGCCGGTGTCGCCGAGAACGACGGCCTCACCGTCGATGATTGCCGCCTTCACCGGCAGACCCGCCGCCGCTTGAACAATTCGTCGGTATCGATGCGACCAGTCGTAGCCACGACGCGTGAAAGCCCGCGCTTTACCGCCCTCAATGATCAGCTCGGTGCGGTAGCCGTCGTACTTGATCTCGTGAAGCCATTCGCCGCCCTCGGGCGCATTCTCAACCAGCGTCGGCGACTGGAACTCAATGAACGAGAGCCGACCATTTTCAACCTTGGAAGTCATTAGAGACTCCTAAACCATCCACTCAACCTAAGTGCCAACGAATAGGTTCCGGAACAGGCAGGCCAGAACGGGTTGTGCCCGGCGGGCCATGAGCCGGTTGCCCGATCCTGGCTCAAACCGGGGTGTCGTTGACGGAACTCTTAGTTTAGACGGCGCTTATCTATCAATGTCGCTTCACTGGTTCTCACCGCCGGTTCCCGTAAAGACCGATCGTGCCGGCGTTACATACCAATGCAACAACGTCGAGGGGGCCGCCGAGCAGCTCCTGAAGTGGACCAAGCGCGGCCCTAAGTGGCACAGCGCGGTGCAACTCTGCATGGATGCGATGATCGATCAGGGTGAAGCCGGAAGTGGTTCGCAGGGCGTTCTTTGAGGCCGCCAAAGAGGAGGGAAAGCTACTGCCGCCGTAGCTCTTGGTGGGAAGGAAGCTCACTCCATGTCTGGCACATCGCCGCCAACAAAGAGTGTGGTCGGCTCGCCGTATTCGCCCAAAGCTGGATTCGCATCTCGCGACCACGCAATGACACCAGCATGGTGCCTCACCAGTCCCTTGGCGGTCCTTATTGCTCGGTCTTCGGTTTGCTGCTCCGCTGGGCCATAGACTGGTTGGAGGTCCCCGGTTTCGTCGCGGTCGAATGCAATAACGACGATCAGCTTAGGTGTCTTATGCTGAGGAACAATACTCTCTGACATGCTCATGATCTTTCGTTGACCGCCGCCCGGCCGTCCACGGAGGCGGCGTTATCATCGGACAAGACTAGCGGGCGGAGCCGCCTTGATTCTGGCGGAGCAATTGCGGCGGTACCAACAATGGGCACCATCGGCAGTTCCCGCCATGGCACTTTCTGCTTGCCCTTTAACTCTGCAATCTCCTCGTCACGTCTTGCAATTCGGCTTTCCAGGTTGGTTACACGCTCGGTCAGGAAGTAGCGGCCAACCACGAACCCGCCCCCAGCGCAGAGAGCGGCAAACGTGGCGAATACGGCGGGGTTCGCCAGCACCAGCGCCGAGTTCGCTTCTAAAAAGGCAATGATCTTCTGCATGGGTCTGTTCGCCCCGGCATCACCCCAAGGCGGGCGGCGAGTCGTCGAAGCTGACGTGCACAAGGCCGGGATGCCGGTGAGCGAGGGCGAGAATTTGGGTCTCGAGCTCGCAGTTGTAGACCATGAGCGCCTTGACAGTCTCAAGGGGGCTCTCATAGCGGGCGATGAGCTTCACCGCCTCAGAATGGAGTTCAGCTTTGGCTTCGGCGTCTAGATGCAAAATGCCCATGCCGGTCTCCTAGCGCGTAGCCCTGCGCGGCGCAGTGAGCGCGTCAAGGCGTTCCTGAAGATGACCGTTTAGGACGATCATTTCCTTGAGCGCCTTCACTGGATCGCCCCTGTGCTGGGCAATGAACTTGTCGGCGATTGCTTGAAGGGCGGCCTCTTGGCGGCTGTCCAGCATCACAATGTGGTCCATGGCGATCACTCCCAACGTTACCCACCAGCAGTGAACAAAAACGGAACAAAAATGTCAAGGGAGAATTGACTCTGCGAGGAATGCCTTCCTATTTGTCAGTAGGTGGGCGGTTGCACAGATCGGGGAAAGCCGCAATGGGCAGACGAAAAAGCCGGTTTGACAAACTGTCCGCGAAAGACGCGAGGGCGATCATCGAGGACGCATTGAGGCTTCGACAGACGGTGCTTTCGGCGCAGACGCACCTGAATGCTAGCGGTTCATTGTTTTGGCAGCTTCGCGGGCTTGTAGACAAACTGCACGAGGTGCTGGCCACTGTCGCGGAGAAGGAGCCTGACTACCGTATGCCGGGGCTTGGGCTCCTCCCGCTCCCACAGGATAACTATACTCGGAAATAACCCATGGCAGGTCCGATGGACAGCGTTGGGCGGGCTGCAAAGGCCAACATGCTGCTCATCGTGGAGTGCGGCCACTGTTACCATATTGGGCGCTTCCGGGCCAACGACGTGGCCAAGGTGGTAGGCTGGAACAAGCCGCTCGAGGCCATCAGGTTCAAGTGCAAACGGTGCAGCCGAAAGGACACCACCGTACGCACCCAGTTCATCGATCAGGACCACCCGCCGAAGGGATACATCTGGGTGCTTCAGAAATTCAGGGCTTAGAACAGTGAGCCTTGGGCTGGGGCCTGCTGTGGCACCTTAACCTGCGTGGCGGGCTTCTCCACAATCACGAGGGCATCATCCGGTGCGGTGCGCTGCAACCGCTTCGCCTCCGACCACGGCGCGGCCAGCCATGTTTCCGTCTCCTCTTGCGTGGTCAGGATAACGGGCATGGCCTTCTCGTGGATCGGGGCGATGAGCGCGTTGGGCTTGGTGGTCATGAAGCCATAGACCTCGTGATCGCCGGGGCCTTCTTTGACCTTGCGCACCCCATGCCAGCGTGTCCAAAGACCCGCGAAGAAGAACAGCGGGCGGTCCTCGTCCAACGCGAACCAATAGTTTCGTTGAATGCCGCCTGTCTCGGGGTCCTTATCCTCCGGCGTGGGGCTGGGCTCCGCGAAGCTCGTCACCGGGACGACGCAGCGATACTCGACGCCGACATACTGCTGCCAGTGGCCGTACTGCGGATTGCGGATGTTGGTTGTGCCGGAGTCGGCGTTGCCCCTGACGCGCTCCCGTGGCGTCGGCATCCCCCACCGCAGATTGGCAAGTTCGCGCTCGCCATCGGCTGCGTTGCGGACCACCGGTCCGAACTGATTGGGATAGATGTCCATGGATGGCTCGAGGTTGCCCAAGATGTCTCGTAGAGCGCGGGTCCACTGGCGAAGTGCCTCTTGCGACGTGGTGATGTTGTACAGGTTGCACATGCGACAAACATCGCGGAAATGGCTTGTCTCTGCAACTGGAACTCACGGCCAGTTCCGGCACCTCGAAATTCTCAAGGTGTGATCTCAAACGGGTCGAGCGCACCATTTCTAATGCGAGATCCGCTGATCTCCCACGAAAAGTGATTGCGCTCTGGATAACCGTAGGTGCGAGCGATTTTCTTAAACTCGACCATTCCTCTCGCGATCCTTATCGCCCGCTGCTCCGCTGGGCCAAAGACAGACTGGAGGTCGTCGGTCTAATCCCTGTCGAAGTCCGTGACGACGATCAGCTTCGGTGCTTTCTGCTGCGGGATCAACTATCTGACATGCAGGTAGTCTTACCGCTGGGCTACGCGTTCGATGCGCTGTCAGCCTTTTCCGACAGAAACGCCGGATGGCCGAGTGTGGATGTTCGTTGACGGGAGGGGCCCTCGTCAGTACCTTACCATCACATTTCCGTTGGTGATCTAGTGCCAATATTACAAGGGGGGCGTTTATGAGCAATGCTGGCGACGCAAATTTCTGTACTAACTACCTTGCCAACGACGCCGAGGTCAAAAATATGATCGATGCAGGCAAAGAGGAGTTTTACATCCGGTACAACAACTGGATAAATGCCTCAGAGCCGCCGAAACCGTCCGTTATGCTCGCGATTTTCGGCGCGATTGATGATGCGGATCGAAAATTGGAACTTGGTAACGGTTCCAGTGGCTTGGGCGGTGTCTACAACCGACACTGTGGAGTATTCAATGATTTTGTCATGACATACAAAGCTGCTGGAGCTGTATATGATCAGCAATATGCAGCAAGTCTGCCCTTCTTTCGGATGGCTGCTGGTGGGAATCCGAGTCTTGTTGCATTTAGAGTAGCTTTGGCGAAATATTTTGCTGGGCTTACGCTTAGTGATGAGGAGATATATACTATAAACGGTGCGATGTTCGTTCAGGTGGACATTAATCCCGTTATTGGCTCGGGTGACAAGAGGCTGTTTGCGATTCCAGCGTATGCCCTTCTCGCCTATGATGTGAACTTGGGCGATGCTGCGTGGGACCTAATTGATCAGCGCGTGGGAACGGCCCTCGACGCGGTCCGTGGCAACACTATCAATGTAGCAGGCGCTGTCCATCTGAGACTGGGCGACGACAATTTCCCGATCTACAAGCCCATTGTTATAGGTGATGGCATGGTGGTGATGGGGCGAGCCTGATCGCGGACACATCTGAAACGGAGTACGGCTCGGTAGCATGGCCGTTGGCGCTCGCTGAGGCCGATGAGTTTGCAATCGCTGGCAATCCGAGCTTTTGCCGATCGAAGACCACAATTGAGGCCGCGCTCCGGCTCGCAAACGCGGCTGGCATAACTCGCGTCGCAGACATTAGTGGCCTCGACGATCTAGCACTTTGCGTAGTGTCGATCGTCCGCCCAAATTCCCCGTCTCTTAGCGTCTCATCAGGAAAGGGTCTCAACATCCAGAGCGCTTGTGTATCGGGGCTTATGGAGGCCCTCGAACTCTATCACGCCGAGACGTTTGCGGAATGGTTCCCATTTGCTGAAATTCCGGATGGCGTTCATGTTCCGCCTCTGGCAGCGTTGCCGAAGGCGTCCCTTCGTCGGTCGCAACCGTCTTGTTGGCCGAGAATGTCGATAGGTTGGGATATCGTATCCGGCAAGGTGACGGCCGTTCCTTTCGATCTCGTTCATGCCGATTTTACGACCGAGGCATCATCTCAAGGGGACGGTTTCATTGTCAGTAGCAACGGACTAGGCGGCGGGATCTGTTACTCGGCTGCCGTAGTCCACGGACTATGCGAAGTCATTGAAGGCGACGCTATTGCACTTTTCAAGGCTAGCAGGCCTGAACGATATTCACAGATCCTCTGGGACACAGTTCGGGACCCCAGTACGAGATTTTTATATCAGGCATGTTCCACCGCTGGAATCGATGCGGTCGCATGGGACATTAGAACCGAATTAGGTGTACCGACCTATTACGTTCGGCTTGTCGAAAGCCGAAAGGACCCTCCCACCTTGATACAAAGTGCCACTGATGGTTCGGCATCCCACCTCAGTGCCGAAGTCGCCTTGAGGGGGGCCCTAATGGAGGCTATCCAGACTCGACTGATGCTGATTTCGGGTGCCCGCGATGATATTCGTCCCCGCTCATATGTGAATGGGCCGGGAAGTTCGATTCAGTGCAGAGAAGTTGTGCCATTTCCAGCCGAACCGGCAAGTCAACAAATGACTGACGACGAAGCAGTTGGCAGGCTTGTGGACCAAGTAGTTCGAGCTGGTTTTCCTCAGGTCGTGGTCATCGATTTGCAAAGCATGGCGAGAGAACTTTCGTTCGTTCGAGTTGTTGTACCCGGCTTGGAGGCGTATCCGCATTCTGTTGGCTACTCCCCCGGTTCGCGCGCACTTGCTGCAGGTATCAACAAATGAAGGTCGCCATTTTCTCTGGTCCCACAATGCGAACCCGGCAGCGCGATATCTCGTCGGTATTTGGCTTTGAGTCGCGACCACCAGCCAAGCGGGGTGATATATATAGGGCTGTTGTGGGAGATGGTGTATCGGTGATCGGACTGATCGACGGCTACTTTGGCAGTGTTCCTTCCGTTCTGCACAAGGAGATACTATCCGCAATGGCCAAAGGCTGCATGGTGTTTGGCGCGGCCAGTATGGGTGCCCTAAGGGCGTCCGAACTACACCGATTTGGCATGATCGGCATCGGAAATATCTTCCATGACTTTGTGAGTGGCCGTCTGGTTAGGGACGACGAGGTAACCATCGAGCATGGGCCTGAGCAAGTTGGCTTCGCACCCGCTTCTGAGGCTCTCGTCAACATCCGCTACACACTCGCAAACGCTGTCACGTGCAGTAAAATTTCTAACCGCGCTGCAGATGAAATAACTGAAATAGCCGCAAATACGCGATATTCTCGTCGTACTCTTCTCGGTGCTCTCCACTTATACAATCAGCGCAGCGTACATGAGATAATTTCGGAAGAAACAATTGGTTGGATTGTGGAAAATAAAGTCGATCAGAAATTTCGAGACGGTTCAGCCCTACTTAATGCTATCCGGGAGTTTATAGCGGAAGATTGTAACCGAGCGCCGACGAAGCTCGTTGTAAAGCAAACCAGATTCTTTACCGATTTTCGCGCTGCAATGAACAACTCACTGGTTAGAGACTTGGTATATTAGAAGACTGGGCCGGTATGACGTTTTGAAGTGACAAGGCTAGCCGTTGTTCAACGCTGGTTATCAAAGACTGATATTGCTGGTGGCCGCGAAGCGGCTCAAGGTCAAGGTCATTCGCCAGCCATCGGCCGAACTCGGCTGGCATCTTGGGAAGACACGACTCCAAAAGGCTGAGTGCCTTCTCCCGTTCGCCTGACTGCGCCATGGCGCACGCAAGATTGTATTGGTCGGTCAGATCATCTGGTTCGATAATCAGCGCGCGATCGGCCCATTCGAGTGCTCGTTCGTTCTCTCCCAAGCGAGCCCATGCGAGCGCACCGTGCGCTAAGGCGTTGGCATTGTCGGGCCGGGCGGCAATCTCCCTCTCTATACGCTCAAGGGCTCGATATGTTGTAGTAGTGAACTCGTCATTGCGCCCCAGAGATCGCTGCGCCAAAGCGAGAAGGTTCAGGGAGCTATGATCCGACTCCAATAGTCGCGCTGCTTCTTCAAAGTGTTGCAGCGAGTCTTCATGCCGTCCAAGCTCAAGGTAGGTGATGCCAAAGTTGTGGTGAACGTCAAACGAATCTGGCTCTAAACGCCGAGACTCTTGGTGGGCGCACAGGGCCGCTTCGAACTCGCCTCTTTCGGCGAGAATGCGGCCCATCGCAGCATGGGCTTCGGCGAGGGTGGGATCGAGAATTGTAGCTTGCCGCGCTGCGTCAAGTCCGGAGTCGGTCGCCCTACCGCTCTGGTGTAGATACGATAAGCAAAGGGCTGATAGCGCCCAAGCTCGCGCATAGGACGGATCGACTTCCAAGGCGCGTCTGCAAAAACGGAGTGCGATCTGATAGTTGCGAACGCCTCGCAACACAAAGTATCTACGCCCCATGAGATAGAGACGGTACGCCTCTGAATCGTATGTTGAGCGGAATTCTAAGGCCCGTCGTTCGGTGGGCAGAAGTTTCACTCGAAGAGCAGCTACGATCGCTTTTGAAAGCTCGTCTTGTATCTCGAAGACATCTCGTAGGTCGCGGTCATAACGTTCGGCCCATATGTGCGTATCCCCGACTGCATCGACAATTTGAGCGCTTATGCGAATCCGCCCCCCAGATCGCCGAACGCTGCCCTCCAATAGATAACTCACTTTCAACCGTTGGGCGATCTGACTCACGCTGTTCGTGCGATCCCTGAATGCAAAGGCGGTGTGACGCGAGAGAACATCAAGCGCGGAAATCTTGGACAAATCCGTGATGATGTCTTCTGTAATGCCGTCGCTAAAATAGCCTTGCTCCGGATCTCCGCTCACGTTTGCAAATGGCAGCACTGCAACCGTGATTTTCGAGTGCACCGCAGAGACCGCGGTCGCTGAGTTTTGCTGGCCACGCCTTACCCGGAATACACGAACAGTTTGGCTGATGTTCTTCAGATCTTTGACACCGATATCGTCAAAGTGGAAATCGCCCTTGCCGCGCGCTTGGCTAAAGACAGCCTCAGATACGAAAACGGTGCCGGGTTCCGCGATTTGCTGCAGGCGTGCAGCTATGTTCACACCCTCTCCAAAAAGGTCGTCGTTCTGAACAACTACATCGCCGAGACTGATCCCTATTCGATAAATGATCTTCTTGTCGTCGGGCAGATCGCCATTGGCGGCGATCAAGGCAGTCTGAAGTTCGATTCCGCATTCGACAGCGCCGACAGCGCTGGCGAACTCAAGAAGCACGCCATCGCCAATCAGCTTGACCACACGGCCCTTGTGAGTCGATACGAGAGGCTCAACAATCGTGCTGTGCCGCGTTCTTATTGCGGCGATTGTCGCCGCTTCGCTTGCTTCAACCAGACGACTGAAGCCAACGATGTCGGCAAAGAGGATAGCCGCTAGTCGGCGCTCCACGTTTTGACTCCGTTTCGGCAATGTTCAAATCGAGCTTACGCTTCGTGAGCGGAGCGCAGAAGTGAAAAATTCACGTCCTCGCTATCACTACACGGTTTCGGATTTGAGTAAGTCGAAACAGCATCGCCTGTGATTGATTGGCGCGCCGGAAGGGATTCGAACCGTTGGCCTGCCGCGCTGCGCAGAAAAACCCACAGTCGACTAGCCCTCCTAAGCGATATCGTTCAGAATCCGACATACCTGCATCCTGGAGCATCCTAGTTCATTCGCAATTTCTGAGACACCTAACTCAGCCAGCTTGAGTTCGAGTACGCGCTGGTGGTCTATACGCGCCTTCCCACCCCTATAGACGCCAATGCTCTTCGCCTTTTCAATCCCTTCACGCTGCCGCTCCTTGATAGACCGCCGCTCCATCTGAGCTACCATGCCAAGGACTGTCAGAACGATATGGCCCATCTCGCTCCGGGTCGAGACATGAGGGTCCAGGACGGTCACGAACGCACCTCGCTGCTCGCACTCGTGGATCAAATTCAGAACGTCACGCGTATCGCGGCCAAGCCGGTCGAGCCGCGTGACGACCAGTTCATCGCCAACTCGCAGAAAATCGAGGATAGTGGCAAGTTCGGCTCGACCGTCGCGGCTCGCGCCTTCTCCGACCGGATGATGCCACACCCTTCGGCCTTCAACTTGACGATTTGGGTTTCGAGATCTTGGTCAATCGTGCTGACGCGGGCGTAGCCAATTCTGCTTTCAGCATGAAATCGAATTCAACAGCCGTACGGCCAACGACCTTACCCAGTCATTTGAGACGACCGTTATCGCTCCCGTGGTCGGGTGATCCGCCCTCGTCGGGACGCGAGTTTCTGCTTAGTGTTCCCTTGGAAACGGCTTGCCTAGACGACCGGCAGATTCCAGCGGCTGAGTATGTCGTTCAGCGCTTCGATGCACTCTTTGCGTAGCTTTTCGAGATCATGAGCAAGCACAGAATCCGTGAAGTCCAAAAACCCGTGGACTTCTCTGATTTTCTTGTCTTTGCGTCCTTGCTCGAGCTTGCTCCGCAACTGCCGGAGCCTTTTGTCGATGAAGCTAAGACCCTCTCGAGCGTCCTTGTCGTCGAGGTCTCGCCAACCCCCGACGGATTTGCGAATTACGTGGCGGCTCTCGCGATCAAGAAGTTCACCGGTGCGGACGGGGCGTTGCGTGTCAGATAGAGCCTGAAGAAACTCTGCAGGGCTCTCGCAATGCAATGGTACCTCGAACGCCGGCCTTGAGAAGGCCAACGCTATCGTGCGAAGGATCAACTCATCGAGGTCAGCTGTGCCGCGAACCTGGATCACATCGTTGTAGTACCAGCGTTGCAATTCGGGAAAGCTGTTTAAATACGCGATGCACTCGTCCCATGACCAGACAGTGGCCCGACGATCGAGGTTCGCATTCGCCCATTCGTCATTGAGCTGGTTGACCCAGCCTTGCACTCCCGTGTCCCGCCGCGCGGTGGTGACGAGGATCCAGATTGACAGACTCGGTTGGAACGCAAGTGCCTCCTTCGCAGCGGAGCGGAGAAATTTCCGAGTAATGGGCCCGCCGGGGTAAGGAATCCCATCTTTATCCAAGTCAGAGAGGCGCTTGCACTGAACGCCAATCCAGCCGTACCTCTTCGACCGACCAAACACATCGACGCCATTCTGCGCCTGTCCGGGGCGGCCGTACTGCTGCGCATCGGGAATGCTATAGGCCTCACTCAACATGCCGAGCGCGAGATCTTCAAACTGCTGCCAGTAAAGAGGCGGCTGAAAGAATTGTGAAACTGTCGGCACCTTAACCTATCCCCGCCTATGCGAACCCTGCACCCTGTCCCTTTGCTATCTACTATTGAAGGTCGTTACAACACGGAGGGCTCGGTTCAGCGCTACTGGATCGGATAGCGAGCGGCGTTGAACTGCTTGATAGAGCGGTCCGTAGCCGCTCCCTCTGTAGCCAGCTCAAGTCGTTTCCGGATCTCTCCCCGTATTGCGGAGCCTGATCCGTCTCAGCCGGCGGATATGTTTGTGCGCTGGGCAACGGAGGTAAGTTCCTACCTGCCTCGCCTGACGGGGAGACCACAACATGCGGCGAGATAGAGCTTTCCGGCGTCGCGGAAAAAAGCCCGCCGGTTTTGAGCCTGCGGGCAAGTTCTGGAGTAGCTGAGTTCAACCCAGCATCAGTCAACGACCGGCGGAAGGGTTGGTTGCAGTGGATGCCAGCTAGCCGCAGCATGCTGTGAATCGTAGCAAAGTGAAAAACAAAACTCTGGACTTCCAGGTCGGACTTGCCCCAATATTTGTTTGGGGGAATTCACATGAAAATTGGAGCACTCATCGCAAGTGCAGCCCTGTGCGTCAGCGGCTGCTCTACGAGCACTGTCGTGTCGGACAGCGATCTCACGGCAATGAATACCGTTGCGCTATGTCACGTTCTCGCCAGCAGCACGGACGAACAGTATCGTAGTCGGGTAGCGTCCCTTCTAGTGCGCAGGGGCGCAACAGCAGAGAAGTGCACCAGGCTTGTGCAAACCGACAATGCTGTCGCGACGGGCATAGCGGTCGCGGCTGTCGGCGGCGCAGCTGTGGGTGTCGCTGCCAACAACGGCTATGGAGGCGGAACATATTACCGGCCACCGCCACCACAAACCTATGGCGTCGCGTGGGACCAATTCTATGGCCAGAACTACAGCGTTATCTGGCGCTGCCGCGACCGGTCCACCGGGCGGTTCGTTGACGATTACTATTGCGCCGGCCTGCCCATGGTCGACAGCGCATGGCCGGGCTGGTCGGCGTAGCGGATGAGCAGGCCATACCGCAAATATCGATCCAATCGGTGGCAGAGACCCACCGATGCCAAGCTGTGGCGGCGCCAACTTGCGAGCGTGCCGGCAATGCTCGGTCTTACGGCAGCGGCGGCAGTGGCCGCCTTCCTGGCGCCGTCGAGCGCGCAACGTAGCAACGATGCATCAAAGGCCAGCCCACGAAGGGTGGCGCCCGCTTCGCTTACCGGTGTCGCTTCCGTCATTGACGGCGATACGATCGAAATCCACGGCCAGCGCGTCCGCTTCAACGGCATCGACGCGCCAGAGAGCCGGCAGCTGTGCCGCGATGCGAATGGCGCCGAGTATCCTTGCGGCCGGCGATCGGCCGAAGCGCTGGACACTTTCCTAGCCGCGTCGAGGCCGCTCGAATGCACATTCGTGACGTGGGACCGCTACCACCGCTTTGTCGGCGATTGTCGGCGCGCCGACGGCGCGGGCGTGGCCGCCTGGATGGTCGAGCACGGCCAGGCGCTGGATTGGCCTCACTACAGCCAGGGCGCTTATGCGGGGCAGCAGGCGCAAGCCCAAGCCTCAAAGATCGGCCTGTGGGCCGGGACGTTTCAGGCACCCTGGGAATGGCGCGCTGCGCACGCCGACGGCGCGGCGCCGTCGAGTCGCCCGCTGGGCATCATCAGCCGTAAGCTGGTCGCGCAGAGCGGCTATTCTTGCGAGCCGCGGAGAACGTGCAAGCAGATCGGTTCCTGCGACGACGCCAACTGGTACCTGCAAAACTGCTCATGGGGCGGAAAACTCGATCGCGACAAGGATGGGATCCCCTGCGAAACACTCTGCTAGCTGAAATGTAACGGCGTAAGCGCGCTACGGCCTGTTCGGCTTTCCGCTTACACCGATCCAACGAAGACCATGCATGGGCGGCGCGGTCTGCTAGCCCCATTTTTTGACGAGGTATTCTATATCTGAAGGGCAGAAAAAGTTGTTGCGACAATAGAGAGAAGACGCCTTAACTAAGACTTTTCAAAATCGTTAACATAGTTATTTTTCAGTGTATGCTGACAGGCGATCAAGGCGTGATGTTGCCCTGTCGGGGGGCGAGTAAAATGCAGACTGTGATGAGTCAAAAGCTGGCAAGCTATGGCCAGTGGACCTACCGTGGTGCCTGGGCCCTAGAGATTGCGGCCGCAGCGATTGGTCTTACGACAGGTGTAGCATTAGGTGTACAAGCGTTTTCTGCAAGCGAGTCTGTCACTGCAATGGACTTGACGCTCGCCAGTGCACCCTTTCTCATGGTGGCAATCGCGGAGCTCACCAAGATACCGATAGCTACACTGCTTTTCAGCGCGTCTTGGCTCTGGAAGCCCATAATCTTGGTCTTCCTCCTGATTCTTGCAGGCATCACTTTCGAAACTGTCTTTATGGGGATGGAGAGGGCAGGCGCATTGCGTCAGCTGCGTTATGAGGAGCTCGTAAACAAGATTGATGCCCTTGAACAGGAAGCGACAAAGCTCGCCTCTGCTGACGAACTTGGTCGAAGAGCCGATCAGGTCGATCAAGCCCGTTCCGAAATTGAGCAGCTGACCTCTCTTGCGGAAAAATCGCGTGCGACCTTTCAGTCGCAAATTGCCGAGGCCAATGCGGAATTGGAGGGAACGACAGCCCTTACTCCAGAGGCCTCGCGTGTTCGCGATCAAGTGGATGAGAAAAACGCGGTTCGATCGGCGCTGATTCAACAGCGTGATCGCGAAGTTAAAGACGCTGTCGATCAGTTTGAGCGCCAACGCGACAGCTTTGTTGAACGTATCAAGATGGCGCGCGATTCAGGCGACAGCGACTCGGCACGCAGGCTAGAATCGGAAGTGGCTAAACTTGCCAACCCCCGCACGAAAATTATCACCAAGTTCGACACTCGGATTGAGCCGCTCGATCAAGAGATTGCTGCGCTGCGCGAAAATTTCGATCGTTTGCGGGCAAATAGCCCTCCTATGACTACTGACCAGAGGCAGAAGCTTGTCGATAGGCGTTCGTCTCTGGAGCAAACGCGCGATAGTGATGCCGCGGCTTGGCAGCGTCGATTGGATGAAGCGGGCAAACGGCTCGCAGATGCCCAGGCGGCAGAAGCCAACAAGGCAAACACCTCGGCGCAAAACCAGGTCAGACAGGACCAGATTGCCAAAGCCCTCAGCGCCTTGGCCAAGGAGCGGATCCCAATGGCGCGAACAGATCAGGTCCGCCGTATTGCCTCCCGCTGGTACGGCAGCAAACCTGAACTGGTGACTGAGGCACAGGCCGGAATAATCTCTGTGATTTGGTTCGGCTCGCTCGCGCTCATCGCCGCGCTCGCGGGACCAATTACGGCAATGGTCGCTCTAGCGCTCCAGCGCATTGCCGCCCGAGAAGAGGACAATTCAGAGAGCAAGACTTCCAGGCTGCTCCGCAGAATGCTTCTGAGTTGGCGTTGGCGCCGAATTCGAACGATTAAGGTACCAGTTGAAGTTATGGTCGAGAAAGAGGTTGAGAAGCGGGTTGAGGTGCCTGTGGAAAAGGTGGTCAAAGAGATCCTCTATGTTCCGCTCTTCACCGATGATCCCGAAGTCCTTCGCAAGGCCCTCGACCAGGATTTGCCGCCTGAGGTTTCAGACCTCGTGACGGTATCGATGAAGGGTCGCAAAAGTGCTCGTCCGGCATAACACCACCCTGCTTGAGCAAGCCGTCGATCTCGCCGTCAAAAGGTCAGCGATTCCAACCTTGCAGGCTCAAGCCGCGGCCCAAGAGAAGACAGCCCGAGCGACCGCCTTTCGCCGAATGGCGACTGGCGGAGCCATTGCAGTGGCGGCGGTCGGGATTGGGCTAGGCATCAATCTTGGTCTATGGGACAAAACCTTGCCGGAGCCGGCGGCTTTGCCGACCATAGAGCAGCCAAGCGATCTCACCTCCCCAAAAGACGAGCCGCCTATTCCTGTTCCAACTCCAAAGCCAACTCAGGAGCAGGCGCCCCAGGCTGACGTCCCTACCAAGCCTGACGTAGTGACCGTCGACTTCAACAAGTTCGCCACCAAGAACGTCGAGTTCCAAGGCACCACTTGGGAGTTAATCACAGGTCACCACTTCAAGGATGAGAACGACGAAAACTGGGACCGAGCGTGGTGTTACTCTCGGCGGAGTGTGAACGGCGTAGACGTAAATGTATCATTGGCAGCTCGTTCTGCCCCGACGGCGCCACCAGCCGGGCCTGGCGCTGCTGCTCAGACGCTTCAGTTGGTCGGCCTTAATGATTCTTCCGCCGTCGATCTTGCAACAAGATGCGCGTGGCTGGATGGTCGCACATTTGCGTCTTCAGACATCATTCCTGACCCGTCACGAGAGCAGGCCGCAACTGTCCCCGCAGAAACTCCTGCGACAGAGGTCGATCCAGATAGTGGATTTGTTGTCGTGTCCGGGTGGGACGCGATCGGAAACGACCTGCCGGATATGCCAATTAGGAACGTGAGTTCTGAGCAGTGTCAAACCGCCTGCGATACCGACTTCAGGTGTCTAGCGATTACTTATAACACAAAATTTCGAGCTTGTTTCATGAAAGGGGACGCATCGCTACTGGTCAAAAGCGAAGAGTCGATCATGGCCGCAAAGAAAGTGGTCGAGAGCAATTTGCGCTACTCGAATTTGGTGTTCGCCACAAAAACGGAAATTTCTGGCAATGCCTATTGGACCTCTCCGCTCCGATATCCCGACTGCATACTGCAATGTGCAAACGACAAATCCTGCTTAGGGTTCAATTTCCGCAAAAAAGAAAGTGCGTGTGTCCTTTTCAACAGCATAACCCAATCCGCTGATAACGCAGCGGTCGCATCTGGCATCAAGAGCGTCGCCAACTAAAGTTGAAGCAAAGCATCTATCCTCAAGGAGCGATTGAAGCCAAGCCACTTATCAAAGAAAGTGGCTAGAAAAGTTGTGTGCGTCAAGTTCTGCAAAATGGCGTGGCATTGCGTTGACGTCGGCGTGTCCGCCGCGCAGCCCCCGTGTTTCGCGGCGCGGCGGACACATGACGGTGCTCAGGCGGCCAGGGCCCTCAGGCTCTCCTTCTTGTGCTCGCGCAGATGATCCATGTTGAGGTAGCGGGTCGCCT